>CAUJJY010000237.1 GCA_963205155.1 Candidatus Zixiibacteriota bacterium
ACTCGATTTCGGCGTACTGTAGCGCCAGTGTCACCGCGTCATCCCATGGCTCGTTGTTCGGTGGACTATAAATCGCTACCGCCGGTGCTTTCTCCAGCAGTACGGACTCCATATTGTTCTCTTCAATCGTGGCACGTATCAGCGCTTCGTCGCCGGCGTCGATGGTGGTCGCTGCAACACCGCGCAATGCACACAAATTTTTGATACCTTCAAATTCGTCCATCATAAATGAACCGCCGCGATAATTGAGCAGCCATTCAACCGGGCGATTCTGCTTGAGCGTCCAAAACGCTATTCCGTACGCCTTGAGGTGATTGGTCTGCTCGCGATCCATGTAGATCAAGATCTTGCTGGCAAATGTTTGTGAACAAAACAGCGTCAAGCCAATTAGCGATAATATGAGAAATCGAGTTGTCTTCATAACGTCCATTGGTAGTTGTTTACTTCTTGATTATACAGGTCAGTGACCAAGCCGCCTAAACCATCAAGAAAGTTTATTTCTTGCCCCGTTCACGTGCTTGTTTCCTGATTTCTTCCCAATACTCAAGCCGCTCCTTGACCTTCTTCTCAATTCCGTACTCTGACGGCTCATAAAACATCCGCGTCTTCAACTGGTCCGGGAGATCAGATTGGCCCGTGATGGCATTGTCAACATCGTGCGCATACTGGTAGCCTTTACCGTAACCGAAGCCTTTCATCATCCCGGTCACGGCATTGCGGATGTGAAATGGTACTTCATAAGCCGGCTCTTCTTCCACGGTCTTCATCACCTTTTGATACGCTTTATAGATCCGATTCGATTTGGGTGCTGCTGCCAAATATACGACGGCTTCTGCGATTGCCAATTCACCTTCCGGTGTTCCGAGAAAGTGGTAGATTTCTTTGGCGTTCAAGGCTACGGCCATTGCCGTTGGATCCGCCAGGCCAACATCCTCGACGGCAAATCGCACTACCCTTCTGGCGATATACAAAGGATCTTCACCGCCGGCGAGCATTCTTGCCAGCCAGTACAGTGACGCATCGGGGTCCGAGTCGCGCATCGATTTGTGCAGCGCTGATATTAAATTGAAATGCTCTTCGCCCGACTTGTCATACAGCAGGACTTTCTTCTGCTGGACTTCAGTGATACGTTCCAAAGTGATGTCCGCAGAGCCCGTCTCCCACCCGGGATCGGCCTCGCAAGCCAAATCCAGCAAGGTCAGCGCTCGCCTCGCATCGCCACCACTTACCTGAATGATGTATGATCTCGCGTCTGCGCTTAGTTTTACATTCTTGGCTCCCAGACCTTTGTCTTTGTCCGCCAATGCGCGCGTTATGATTCTGTCGAGATCCTCGGCATCAAGCGGCTTAAGCAAATACACTTTGAGACGCGACAGTAGTGCGCCGACTACTTCAAATGACGGATTTTCCGTCGTTGCACCCAGCAGAACGATCTTGCCCGATTCAACGTACGGCAGGAAGGCATCCTGCTGCCCCTTGTTGAATCGATGTATTTCGTCGACGAACAACACTGTTCGCTGTCCATATAGCGCTTCGGTCTTTTCCGCTTCGGCCATGACCTCTTTGATCTCTTTGATTCCCGAAGTCACTGCCGAAAAGAATATGAACTTCAATTTCAGAGTTTTGGAGATCAAGTACGCCAGAGTTGTCTTGCCCGATCCGGGCGGTCCCCAGAAGATTGCTGAATGAATCTTGCCTTTGTCGAGCAGTGCCCGCAATGGCTTGCCTTCGTCCATGATATCATGCTGGCCGACAAACTCATCGAGCCGTTCCGGACGCATCCGCTCGGCAAGTGGAGCATTGGGTTTTCTTTTCAGCGGGACATCATCTTCAAACAGGTCGGTCACTAGCCAAATCCTCTTCAACTATAAATCTTAACGGCGCGAAGATAACTAATATATCGCTAAGCTCCACTCGGTGCAATTACTCCCTGCGTAAATTCGAGTTGATGAAGCCTCGATTATTGTCGCTCGTTCAGCCCTGACGATGGCGCCTGTCCGGGATTCAAACCACAATCATACTAAAGTCGGTCCTTCTAAGTCCGATAACTGGTGTGACAGCGCTATTGCTTCAGGCAGAACCAAAGGTGAAAAACGGCATCGTCTTATGTCTCGACTAGGAAATCGACAAAAATGAAACGAATCGGAGAACTGGCGGATTTTCCGCACCTGCTTGAGCACCTGATGTCTGTCGATCCGGTCGATTCAGTCCAGCCAACAAACGGTTCCGGCATCAATACCGCCTGCAAGAAACCGGAAGGTCGCTTTGACCTCGTCGTCGAGTCTGCCGACCCCCGAATTGGAATCTTTGCAGCCTGCTTTGCCGCCAACATTATGAACAACTTTATCGCCGGAAATCCTGTGGAGGATGACTCTCACATTCTTCTCGAAGTAGTCGACATGATTACCACTTTCCCGGAGACGAAGGAAGAAATAGTCAAACTCGCAGTTGCTTTAGGCGAGTCCGTCGAGAATATCAACTCGGCTATCAGTCAACTTGCGCACTTTCACTACTTCGACAACGGAACCGAAGGTCTCTGAAGACAGAGCCACCAGCAGACAATTGCCCCAACAATCAGCCAAGCTTTTGCAGAGACCTTTTAAAGTCCGGCTCATATACATGTGCACCGGTAAGTGACTTTACTCTTCGATATGAATTGTCTTTGGCAATGGCAGATCCACTGGCTCGCCGCGCAGTCGTACGATTCGACCCGGACTGCCAACAACTGTTGCATCATCCGGTACATCACACATGTAGATGAATGAATTGGCGCCGATCCTTACCCGGTTGCCGATCTTCACCGGACCCAAAATAACCGCGCCGGTTCCAACGAAAACTTCATCGCCCAAGGTGGGATGACGCTTGCCCTTATGCTTGCCGGTTCCGCCCAGTGTAACGTTGTGGAACAATACGCAGTCTTTGCCGATCTCCGCTGTTTCGCCGACGACCAAAGCCATGCCGTGATCAATGAACAGACCTTTTCCGATCGAAGCGCCAGGATGAATCTCAATTCCAGTCAGGAACCGCGCTGTTTGCGAGACAACTCGTGCCACAAAGCGAAGTCCCCATCGATAGAGGCGATGAGATACGCGGTGGAACAGGATCGCGTGCAAACCTGAATAGAGGATTGGCTCAATTCCCCGCGCCGCCGGGTCGTTGCGATAGATTGCCTTGATGTCTTCGAATGCCATATTCAGAAAGTTACGACGGTTGGGGATAAAAGTGTAGTCAATCTTTCTGTCGCACTGACACTACGTGAAATGAAGGACTTCCTACCGGTCCCGACGCTCGGATTGCCGCCCACTTCGCCTGCTTCCCGCCGCTCAAGTCACGATACTCCGGCTTTGACAAGAGGACTTGCGAATCATCCTTGGAGAGTTTTCGATTGATTAATAGGTCAGCGATACCGTCTTGAGAAACTGTCCCTTCAATCGAATATTCAATGTCGTCGGAATCAAACACCAGTTGGCTGAAACGCAAAGTCTGGTCGGCATAGATGAAACTTGCGACAAGATCGTCGACGCGCCGGTTATCAAACGCTTTGATGCCAAAGAAATCTTCAAAGCGGCGACTGAAGTCAAACGACTCAATCCTACCGTCTTCGATGATCGCGCGTCCCTTGATGTTCAGTGTTGGCCGATACTCCGACGCCGTCAGTCCACGTCCCCGCGCGACGAGCTGCAAATCGATTTCTCCGGAAAGCGCTTCACCAAATCCAGTGCAGCGATTCAAGAATTGAGCTGCCGAAATGTCTTTCCCGCGCAAGTCGAGTTCGAAATCGGGCTTCAGTAGTTCATTGAAGTCATAAATGACTTCACCGCTCACCGACCCGCCAAAAACGCCAACCGATACTGTATCGCTGTAGATTATTCGGTTAGTCACTGACAGTCGCGAATCAAGTGTTTCGAATTCAATCCCGGCAGCGCGTCCTGCCATCACCCGGACTTGACCGGTAGCGTCGAAGTCGATTAATCGATCAACGATTGCCATCACGGCATCGGTATCTGCTTCCGCCTGGTTGTTGCCGCCAAGAGTCATCAGCGTATCGAAATTGAAGTACTCACTGGACAAGCTAAATTCTAACCGCGGACGCTTACGCACTTTTCTTCCCTCCGCAAGCATCAGCGGGAAGTCTGTCACGTTTCCGTATGCCTGAAGTCGATTTGCGCCGATACTCAAATCAAACTGTGGTATTTGCGCATAGTTGCCGCTGCAATGTACTTCTGCATTTAGAGTATCCAGCGACCAGCCGGCGGATGAATCCGAAACCGAGAGCCCGGAGACAACAACCGAACCGAAGACGCGACCCTGCTCGGGAGCAGAGGGCCGGACGAATCCGGAAAGATTGACTTCAACCAGGCCGCCGAACGATAGTGTCGGCTTCGCATCAAGTATCCGAGCCAGTGTCATAGCATCACTTGTCAGATTCACTTCACCGGAATAGGTCGGATCGGCGTAGTTATCCACCGTAAACCGAAATGATGCCGGCAAGGAGCCAATGAAACCGGCCTCGGTAAACAGCGAAAGCGTTTGCTCGTTGAAGTTGGCCTCCAACAGCTTCATGCGCACGTCAATATTCTTCTCCGGGAGAATTCCGGTGAAGTCCGTTACTGACACTTTGCCGCGCAGGCTCCGACTCGTCGGAACACCAACCTTGCCTGAATAGGCTACATCAATACGAATCTGTCCGCCGAGATCGAGATCGCGAAGAAAGGGAATTGCCGCCAACAGGCGGGATTCCGCGCAAGTCGACAGATCCGTGCGTTCGGAAAGCACCCGGAGATTAATCGACGGTGATGAAGTAATCCGACCAACCGAGCCCTCCAGACGTCCTGCAAATTTGTCCAGCCGCCATTCACAGCGCCGCAGTGAAAGGGAGTCTTTGCTCAGCGAGTAAAATCCTCGCCAGTCGGTGGAAAGTGCATTGGGCTGAATGAGGAAAGTTCCTGCTCCAGCCCACACAAACAGCGAGTCGATTTCCAGCTTACCCAGAATCTCCGATTGTCGCTCTCCGAGCAAATCATAATTCAACCTGACGTTGCCAAGCACAAAACGAAATCCGGTTGAATCATCACGAAGGAGCAGCCGTCCGCTGTCCAACCGAAATTTGCGGCATAGCGGTTCTTCAAACTGCTGCTGCTCGTTGGGCAACATCGCGCGCGCCGAAAAAAAGTCGTAGTTGATCGCCCCCAAAGAGTCCTTGAAGAGCAACATCTCCCAACCGTGGATGGCGAGTTCCTTGACCTTGATCCGGCCCAGGAGCAACGGCAGATATTGCAGGTTCGCATCAATGCGATCGATTTTCGCCAGTGGCCGGTCCGCGAACTGCCCCTCATTTGCGATGGTCACATCGGCAATACGAACGCCGATCGGAAACAGCCCCAATTCCGCCTTGCCGATTGTAACGTCGCGATCGAGCATGGCGGAGATCTTCGGCACAATCGCCCGTGTGATTGCTGCCGGCGAAACGAGTATCTTCACTGCGATCAACCCTGCAACAACGAAGACAACAGCAGAAAGGCTTAATATGACGAACAAGCGTTTCCAGTTCATAGTAGTCCAAGATTACAGGTTTCTGCTATTGAGGCAATGCGAAACTTGCCGGCGCAGACTGCCGATTCAATCCTCGGCAACAATACCGTATTTCTTCAGCCGATACAGAAGAACGTGTCGCGGGATCGCAAGCAACTCCGCAGCCTTGGTGCGATTACCATTGCTTCGTTCCAGCGCATTCAAAATCAAGCTCTTCTCCGCTTCGTGAAACGTAACCGCTTGCTGAACATCCGCCTTCTCCGATTCGATGGAGAAGTCATGCGGCAAATCCGCCTTCGTCAGAGTATCACCGCGGCGCAGGACAACCATTCGCTCGATTAAGTTTTCCAACTCGCGGACATTGCCGGGCCAACGGTGTTTAGCCAAAATCGACATCAACTCCGCGTCCAACCTGACCTCGGTCCGTGGTGCAAGGCGGCTTAGGAAATGGCTCACCAGGAGCGGAATATCGGAAGATCGCTTGCGGAGGCTTGGCACATGAATCGGAATGACGTTCAGTCGATAGTACAGGTCTTCACGGAATTTGCCTTCACTCACCCGCTTCTTTAGGTTGAGATTCGTAGCTGCAATGATACGCACGTCCACTTCGCGATTTGACTCGCTTCCGACTGGCGATACAATTCGCTCTTGAATGACACGCAGAAGTTTCGCTTGCAGGTCAAACGCCAACTCGCTGATTTCATCGAGCATCAAGGTCCCGCCGCCGGCAATCTCGAACTTCCCCCGTTTATCCTTCGCGGCACCGGTAAAGGCGCCTTTGACATGGCCGAACAACTCCGATTCGAGCAGGTCGCGCGGCAATGCCGCACAATTGACCGCTACCATTTGGGCGGTTGACCGCGGACTCAAAGCATGAATTGCCCGCGCCACGAGTTCCTTGCCGCTTCCCGATTCGCCCGTTATTAACACCGTTGCATCCGTCGGTGCAACTTGCGTGATGATCTCCTTCAATTCCCGTACGGGTTCTGAATCACCGATGATCTCGTTCAACCCTGAACGCAAGCCCAGTTCCGTCTTGAGTCGTTGATTCTCATCCTCAAGCCGCTTGAATTTCAGGGCTTGATCTATCGTCATCAAGAGCTGCTCGTCTTCAAATGGCTTGGTCAAGTAGTCAAACGCGCCCATCTTGACCGCTTCGACCGCCTGTGGCACAGTCGCGTAAGCGGTCATCAGAATCACCTTTAGTGACGGCTCCAGTGTTCGCACTTTCTCGAGAAGTTCGATCCCGGTCAGTCGCGGCATGCGAATATCGGCGAGTAACAAATCAAAGGCGCCGACCTTCACCTGCGCGAGCGCCTCCTCGCCGTCGGCAACCGCCGTGACATCAAAACCGTTTTTCTTTAGTTTGAACTCCAGAACACGGCGCAAGGCGGTATCATCGTCGGCAAGAAGTATTCGCATTATGACCGGACCCCGCCTTGACGCGGCAGCCTGACAGTGACCATCGTGCCCGCATCGACTTCACTCTGAATATCAATTGTTCCGCCGTGCGCATCGATGATCGATTTTACAATCGCCAGCCCCAGTCCGCTTCCCGAGGCTCTCGTCGTATAAAAGGGCTCAAAAATCCGTTCGAGATCGCCGGAGCTTATGCCCTGTCCGTTGTCGCGGAACGTCAATTCAACCTCATGGGTGCGACCGCGAAGTCCGACTTCTATAGTGCCGCCGGCTCTCGAAGCCTGGATTGCATTCAGAACGATATTCAGAATTAACTGATGAAGTTTCTCGCGGTCCCCTTCGATCAACTCGCCGGCTTCGACCTCTTCCGAGATTCGGATCGACTCTTTGGCCGCCTGTGCTTCCAACTGACGCAAACTTGATTGCACCAGTTGCGAAAGGTCAAGCCGCTCCATTCGCGTCGGCTTCGGACGGGCGAATTCCAAAAACTCGGTAACCGTGCCGTCCATCCTTTTGATTTCGCGAAACAGAATATCGCGGAATTCGCTTCTTTCGTTATCCGTAGTATTTTCGTCACTGATAATCTCTACCGCACCCTTAATCGACGCCAGCGGATTCTTCAGTTCATGTGCAACACCCGCCGCAACCTGGCCGACTAATGAAAGTTTCTGCGATCGTTCGAGCTGAAGTTGCATTTCCTGCTGTCGCCGGCGCGCCCGCCACTCCCTGTCTACCAGCGCGCCGATGAGCAACGCCAAAGCAAAGTAGAACACAATTTCAACCAGTTCACCGGCAAAATTATGCTCGCTTGACGTTGACCCGAAAACATAGGGCAGTACAGTCAACGTGATGGCCGTCGCGGTCCACAGCCCGCCGCGCAAACCGAACCAGGCGGCGGCAATTACAATTGGGATGTAGCAGAACCGACTATGAACAGCGTGAATCCAGTGAGCATCGCCGAAAATCGGCTCAAGTACATAGCCATAGTGAATGGCCGTCGTTAGCAAAGTAATCGCGGCAATCGTGACAATCTTGTACCGTCGGTCATCAATACTGATCAATCTGCTTCCTTCCAATGTACAGCGTTTTCTTTAGCAATCCCGATGCCGCAATCAAAAGACCTGCACTATAAGGCACTTAAGAGCAAGTCATGCAACAGCTACGTCCGATTTGTCCGTCCAAATGGTACGATCTCTAATGTGAGTAATCGGAGAATATTCTACAACGATGTAGAATATTCTCCAATTTGAGTCAAATCAATCCTCTCCATTGCAACAGTAAGTTACTGATATAAAATAAGTTACGTTCAGCGGCACGCTAATTGATATATAGCGATATGTGAAGAGTCTAATTGTCATATTTGTTCTGGTATTTGTTACGATGCCGACCTTGCTGAATGGGCAGCCAAAAGTAGTTAGTGACTTACCCAACGGCTCGAACATGTCCGCAGTTGATTCCAATGCCACGCTGCAAACCTACATCGATCTCGCACTTCGTAGTCGCAGCGGACTAAAATCAGCTTACGAAAAGTGGCAAGAGTCAACTGCGATGAAGGGTTCGGCTGGTGCCCTCGATAATCCCCTTTTGAGTTACTCTTATGGCTACACGAAATTCTCCGACCCGGTCGGACCTGATCGCCAGAAATTCGGGATCATGCAGCCGTTTCCCTGGTTCGGTACATTGGGTGCTAAGAAGGACGCCGCAGCTTTGACTTCGGATGCGGACTATCAGTCCTATCTCGCTGAAGAACTCCGCACCATCTACCAAGTTAAGTCAGCCTATTATGATTATTACCTCGCCGCACGACAACTGGCACTGACCCACGAGAGCTTCGAGTTGATGCGCCAGTTCGAGAATGTTATTCGAACGCGTTATCAATCCGGTCTGGCAATGCATCCCGACCTTATCAAGGCACAAATCGAGTTGGGACAAATGGAAGAGATGATACGAAGCATGGAGCAGATGCTTGATCCAGCAAGAGCTCGTATAGTGGCCTTGCTCAATCTGCCGCTTGACACCAATCTTCCGCTGCCGAAGGATTTTCCGGTTTCAGAGGCACAATTCTTTACGGACTCACTCGTGGCGCTTGCGGAAATCGCGAGTCCCAATCTTGCGTCGATTTCAAAACAAATTGAATCGCGGCGAGCGGAAGTCTCTGTGGTCAAGAAAATGACCTTTCCAGAACTTATGCTCGGCGTCGAATACGAGCGCGCGACGCTTCTCAATGACATGACGCTTGAGAAGGAAACGATGAACGAGTACATGTTCACCGTCCAGGTCTCCCTGCCAATTTGGTTTGGCAAGAACCGTGCCATGCGCGATGCCGCCCGTTCGCGAGTCAGGATGAGCGAGTACATGTACCAGGAAGAGCGCAATGACGTCGCTTCAATGATTGCGATGGCAAACTTCGAATATGCTGATGCTTTGCGTAAACTTCGTCTCTATCGCAACGGACTTATCCCGAAAGCGAAAGAGTCGCTCAACGTCTCGTTTACATCCTACCAGTCGGGACAAACCAACTTCCTGATGTTGCTCGACGCCCAGCGACAACTGTTCGATTTCGAACTGACGGCGGAACGCGCCAAGGTCAATGCCGCCTCCCGGCTCGCACAATTGGAAATGATCACCGGAACGATATTAAGTAATCCAACAACCAATAAATAATGTACGGAGGAACAAAATGACACTACGCAAGATCATGTTCGCAATCATCGCGCTGACCGTTGTCGCCGCGATGGCCGCATTCGGCCAAGAGTCCAAGAGCGACGCGAAGAAAGATGCTCCCAAGGAGCTGAAGAATCAAACGCACTGCCCGGTCATGGGCGGCAAGATCGATTCGACAGTGTATACCGACATCCAGGGTCAGCGCGTCTACCACTGTTGTCCGATGTGTATTGCCAAGTTGAAAGCGGAACCGGATAAGTACTTCAGAAAAGCAGCTGCTGAAGGTGTACTGTTCCAAAACATTCAGACCGCTTGCCCAGTCTCGGGTGAAACACTCGAAGACAAAACCGTCTTCAGTGATTTTGAAGGCCGTCGCGTTTACTTCTGCTGCAATAAGTGCAAGAGCATGTTTCCCAAGGATGCACAGAAATACCTGAAGAAGCTCGACGAACAAAAGCCGGCTCCGAAGGAAGAGAAGAAGGAATCAACCGGCCACGAGGGTCACAACCACGGATAACTGAAAGAATCGCTCAAGGGGTGGTATTGCAGAATATCGCCCCTGGCGCGAAACGACTAAATAATTGCAAGGAGCCCGAGAGTTATGAATGAGTTCAACAATCGCAGTAGTCTCGTCAGACAACCTGCGTTCTGGATAGCGATCGCCGCCGTGACGATTGTCGCCTTCGCTCTCGGAGCACTCCTTTCCGGCGGAAAATCGACTGCACCAGAGATTGGCACCACGGCGGAAACGTCGAAAGAACCACAAGTCTGGACCTGCTCAATGCATCCGCAGATCAAACTTCCGAAAGAAGGCAAGTGTCCGATCTGCTTCATGGACCTGATTCCACTTACGACTGACAGCGGGGAAGACCTCGGTCCTCGTCAACTGCGGATGTCCGAGTCCTCCAAGCAACTTGCACAAATCGCGACTTCGCCAGTCACGCGCGGCACAGCACAAAACGAGCTAAGACTCTACGGCAAACTGGCAGCCGATGAAACAAAACTCTCCCGCATTACAGCCCGCGTCGGCGGACGCATCGACCAGCTATACATCAACACCACGGGCCAGCAAGTTAAACACGGTGAAAAGATGCTTGAACTCTATTCGCCGGAGCTCCTGTCCGCACAAAAGGAACTAATCGCAGCCAAGGCTTCACTCAAAAGCGTGGCTGAATCAGACAGCGAAATCCTAAAGAGCACTTCCGAGGCGACGGTCCGAGCTGCGACGGAGAAACTGCGACTCCTTGGTTTCAGTGATGAACAAATCGCGAACGTTGAAACGCAGTCTCATGTTACTGAACACATTTGGGTGGTGGCTCCCAATGGCGGGACTGTTATTGAAAAAATGGTCGTCGAGGGTCAGTATGTCGAACCCGGAATGGACTTATTCCGAATCGCTGACCTCTCAAGATTGTGGGCGGTCTTCGAAGCTTACGAATCGGATCTGGCGTTCCTCAAAATCGGCGACGAAATCAAGTTCGTGTCTCAGTCGATTCCGGGCGAAGAGTTTTCGGCGAAGGTGAGTTTCATCAGCCCGACACTCGACCCGATGTCTCGCACAGTGCAAGTGCGCACGGTGGTCGACAATGCCGGTGGAAGATTGAAACCCGACATGTTTGTTACGGCAACGACAAAGTCGGCGCTCAACCCACGCACCAACGCTTCCGACAATTCGCTCCTTGTGCCGGCATCCGCGGTACTATTTACCGGTAAGCGGGCTGTGGTTTATTTGCAGCTTCCCAGCGAAGATGGCCCGCTGTTTGAGGGTCGCGAGGTGACACTCGGATCTCGTATCAACGATCACTACGTCGTGCTCGAAGGATTGGCCGAGGGCGACATGGTGGTTACTAATGGCGCATTCAAACTCGACAGCGAACTGCAGATTCAAGCGAAACCAAGCATGATGTCACCGGAAGGTGGAGCCGCACCAGCATCGCATGAACACACTTCAGCAGCAAAAGAACCTGCCGCAACGACTGACGCACTCGCGGTCTCCGAGTCCGCTCGCAATGCTCTGACTCCGCTTTACAACGACTATTTCAAATTCCAAATGGCGTTGGCGGCGGACGACATTACAGCCTCCAGACAATCTTCCGCCCAGCTTGCCAAGACAATTGCCAACGTCGATATGACCCTTTTTTCCGGCGCCGCTCATAATCGCTGGATGGACTTGTCGCAACAGATGCAGAAGTATTCCGATAAGGCCGCCGTTGCCCCGGACATTGAAACCGCGCGTGATGCCTTCTTCTATCTCTCCAAGGCAATCATCGAGCTTCAAAAGACTTTCGGGCACGGCAGTGACATGAACTACTACCTGACATTTTGCCCGATGGCGCGCGACAACAAAGGCGCCTACTGGTTACAAACCGTCGACACGGTTTACAATTCGTTTTATGGCGCAATGATGCTGCGCTGCGGCGAGATCAAACAAACGCTCAAGGCAGTGAATTAATCGATGAGCGACCGATATCAAATCCCTGATCCATCTAAGATGTCGTTGATCGACCGCATCATCGCGTTCTGCCTCGACAACAAGCTGGTCGTTTTACTGATGACTCTGGCTGTACTCGTTTGGGGCACGATGGTGGCGCCGTTTGATTGGGACATTGACTTTCTTCCTCGCGACCCGGTTGGCGTCGACGCGATTCCTGATATCGGCGAGAATCAACAGATCGTCTTCACCGAATGGGACGGGCGCTCCGCGCAGGATATCGAAAACCAGATTACCTATCCGCTTACGTCGGCATTGATGGGCCTCCCCGGCGTCAAAACGATTCGCAGTTACTCCTACCTCGGATTCTCCACGATCTACATAATCTTCACCGACGACGTCGAGTTCTATTGGTCGCGGACACGAATTCTCGAAAAACTGAACGCCCTCCCAACGGAAGTCCTTCCGCCCGGTGTCAAGCCTGCGCTCGGTCCGGATGCTACTGCGCTGGGGCAGGTTTTCTGGTATACACTGGAAGGGCGCGACCCTTCCGGCAACGCAACCGGTGGTTGGGATTTGCACGAGCTTCGTTCGATTCAGGATTGGACCGTGCGCTACACGCTGCAATCTGCTGAAGGCGTCGCCGAAGTTGCGTCCATCGGCGGGTTCGTCAAAGAATACCAGGTAGATGTCAATCCAAGCGCATTACGTGCCTACGATGTGATGCTTGAAGACGTTTTCGAGGCGGTCCGCAAATCCAACATCGATGTCGGCGCCGGAACAATTGAAATCAACAATGTCGAATACACAATTCGCGGCGTCGGCTTTCTTAAGAGTGTCACCGACCTCGAGAATTCGGTAATCAAGCAGACTAACAACCTGCCCGTCCGGTTAAAGGACGTCGCCACTGTTACCCTTGGTCCGGCAATGCGGCGCGGTGCGCTTGACAAAGGAGGAGCCGAAGTTGTCGGGGGTGTCGTTGTCGCACGATTCGGCCAGAATCCGCTGGCAACGATCAAGAACGTCAAACTCAAGATCGCTGAACTCTCTGCCGGATTACCGCAAAAAACATTGGCTGATGGCACCATCTCAAAGGTTACCATCGTTCCTTTCTACGATCGCACCGGCCTTATCTATGAAACGCTCGGAACACTTAACTCCGCCATCGTAGATGAAATTATCGTCACAATCATCGTCGTCCTCGTGATGGTAATGCACTTGCGGAGTTCACTGTTAATTTCGGGGCTATTGCCAGTTGCCGTCCTCGGTTCCTTCATTGGGATGAAAATGTTCGGCGTCGACGCCAATGTCATGGCGCTTGCCGGAATTGCGATTGCTATCGGCGACATTGTCGATATGGGCATTGTCATTTGCGAGAATATCCTGCGGCACTTCGATGAAGCGCCGCCGGGGACTTCGCGCCGCAACATTATCTTCACCGCCACCTCTGAAGTCGGCTCGGCGGTCCTCACCACTATTGCCACCACTGTAGTATCTTTCCTGCCGGTGTTCACCATGATTGCAGCGGAAGGCAAGATGTTTAAGCCACTGGCGTACACAAAGACATTTGCCTTGGTCGCGTCAGTAATTGTCGCACTGACAATCGTCCCGGCTCTGGCGCACTTGATGTTCAGCAATCCGGGCCAGAAGAAACGAAGTTCGCGTCTCATTCCCATCGGCCTTGGCATCGCGGGTATCACCCTCATTGCCGTCTGGTCGCTCTGGTTGGCCGGTCTGATGCTCATGGCAATTGCTGCCTACATGATTGCCAAACCCATGCTTTCCGATTCACTCCAACTGAATATGCCGCGCTACATCAATTACGCCCTCGCCTTATTCGTCGCCTCGATTCTCACCAAACACTGGATGCCGCTGGGCGTCGGCAGAGGCGAATTGCTGAATTTCATCTTCGTCGTCATTGTCATCGGCGGGATTTTGGCGCTGTTCCAGATGTTTATCAGAGTCTATCAACCGGTGTTGCGTTGGTGCCTGAATAACAGACTGCTGTTTCTTTCAATGCCGGTTGGTTTGGTTTCTATCGGTTTCGTTGTGTGGCTCGGATTTGACTCGATCTTTGGTTTCCTGCCGAACTTTATCCGCTCATCGTCACCGTATGTCGCGCTCAATCATGCTTTTCCCGGAACCGGCAAAGAGTTTATGCCTGACCTTGATGAAGGCTCATTTCTATACATGCCAACCACGATGCCGCATGCCTCAATCGATGAAGCACTAAGCATACTTCAGCTTCAGGACAAGGCTTTTGAGAGTATACCCGAGGTCGAATCGGTCGTCGGCAAGCTTGGCCGCGTCGAATCATCACTCGACCCGGCGCCTACATCCATGATTGAGACCGTAATAAGTTATAAATCCGAATACATCAGCGATGAAGATGGCAACCGTCTGAAGTTTCGATTCGATGATGATTCGAATGCTTTCGTCCGCGATGATAGTGGCGAGTTGATTCCGGACGAGGGCGGCAAACCGTTTCGCCAATGGCGGGACCAGATTCGATCCACCAACGATATTTGGGAAGAAATTGTTAAAGCCGGAAAGGTGGTCGGAGTAACCTCGGCGCCGAAGCTGCAGCCAATTGCGGCGCGAATTGTCATGCTGCAATCCGGAATGCGCGCGCCGATGGGCGTGAAGATTAAAGGACCAAATCTCGAAACAGTCGATGCCGTCGGCTTGGAAGTTGAAAGACTGCTTAAGGAAGTCGGTTCGGTCGAGCCCGCAACAGTTGTCGCTGATCGAATCGTCGGCAATCCATATCTCGAGATTGAGATCGATCGCGAAGCCATCGCCCGCTTCGGCTTATCCATCCGCGATGTACAGGATGTTATCGAGGTCGCTCTAGGCGGTATGCCGATAACCACCACCGTCGAAGGTCGTGAACGGTACCCGGTCCGTATTCGTTACCAGCGAGAACTGCGCAACTCTATCGAGGACATCGCGCGCGTCTTGGTTCCAACCTCCGACGGCAAGCAGATTCCGTTGATTGAGTTGGCACAGATCAACTACGTTCGCGGTCCGATGATGATCCGATCCGAAGATACGTTTCTTACCGGTTATGTCATCTTCGACAAGAAGCCGGGTCGTGCCGAGGTCGATGTAGTTGAGGAAGCCGATCAACTGCTGAAAGAAAAAATCGCTTCCGGCGAATTCGTCATACCCGCCGGTGTGAGTTACAGTTTTGCCGGCAGCTATGAGAACCAGATCCGTTCCGAGAAAACGCTGCGAATCGTCATTCCGCTCGCGCTCTTTATCATCTTTATGCTGATCTATTTCCAATTCCGCGATGTGCCGGTCACCATGTTGGTCTTCACCGGTATCTTTGTGGCCTGGTCCGGTGGATTCTTGATGATGTGGTTCTATGGGCAAGACTGGTTCATGAACTTCTCGCTCTTTGGCGAGAATGTCCGCGAGCTCTACAATATCAAGATGTACAATCTGTCCGTCGCTGTCTGG
>CAUJJY010000238.1 GCA_963205155.1 Candidatus Zixiibacteriota bacterium
CCAACCGGACAGCGCCATCAAGGGCAATGTTTCGTTCATTTCACAGAAGGCGGAATTCACTCCCAAGAATGTCCAGACAAAGAAAGAGCGCGTCAAGCAAGTATTCGCCGTCCGCATCAAGGTCGACAATTCCTCCGGCGCCTTCAAGCCGGGGCTGCCCGTCGATGTGTATTTGAAGAAGTCATGACCGCTGCGATCTCCGCCCAATCCCTGCACCGGACATTCGGCGAAACCGTTGCTCTGAATAATCTCACATTCAGTGTTCCGGAAGCTTCTATCCTCGCCGTCGTCGGTCCCGACGGCGCCGGTAAGACAACACTGCTGCGCATCTTAGCGGGCATCCTGAATGCCGATTCCGGTACCGTCCAAATCTCCGGCGATGACTACAGCCACATCTTCGAATCAAAGAAGGCTGACATCGGTTACATGCCCCAGCGCTTTGGACTTTATGAAGACTTGACAGTGCAGGAGAACATCGACTTCTTCGCCGATCTCTTTTCTGTCAAAGGTGAGCAGCGGCGTACACGTGTTCAGCGCCTTCTGCAATTCTCCCGCATGGACCCCTTCACCGACCGCCTCGCCGGTAAACTCTCCGGCGGCATGAAACAGAAACTCGGTTTGGCCTGTGCACTCATCCACAACCCGAAAATACTATTGCTCGACGAACCGACGAACGGCGTCGACCCGGTATCACGACGTGAGTTCTGGAGACTCCTCTACGACCTCAATCGCGACGGAACGACCATCGTTATCAGTTCCTCTTACATGGACGAGGCCGAACGCGCCAGCCGTTTCCTGCTCTTGCACAAGGGCAACATCATCACCGAAGGCGAACCCGCACAGATTCGCGCCAACTTCCATCAGGCCGTGTACGAATTGACTCCCGAAGACGCACGCGTTGCCAAGGAGAAACTGAATTCCGACTCGCCCTTTCTCTCGATCTCGCTGTTCGGCAAGTCTCTTCATATCGCTGCAAATCGGGAAATGCAATTGGAACGAGTCACTGAAGCCATTAGCAGCAAGGGCGTTTCTGTAGAATCCTTGCGCGAGATCATTCCCTCCTTCGAGGACATCTATATTGGATTGTCACAGGAGCATTAATGCCTGAACTTGCTGTTGATGTAACTAATCTCCGCCGTGATTTCGGCAAGTTCACTGCGGTCAATAACATCACATTCCAGGTCAACCGCGGCGAAATATTCGGATTCCTCGGCCCCAACGGCGCGGGCAAATCAACTACGATTCGCATGCTCTGCGGTCTGCTCAAGCCAAGCTCCGGCAGCGGAACCGTCGCCGGATTTGACATCATGAAGGAATCTGAAAAGATCAAATCGCGCATCGGCTACATGTCGCAGAAATTCTCCCTCTATCAAACCCTAACCGTCGAGGAAAACCTCAACTTCTACGCCGGTGTCTATCTGATGGACAGCAATCTTCACGCTGAAAAGAAGCGAACTTACTTCGCCGAGACCGTCCTGGGACAATTGCGTGATTCTCTGGTAGCAGATCTCCCCGCCGGCACCAGACAATTGCTCGCGCTATTCTGCGCCATCCAGCACGAACCGGAGATCATCTTTCTCGATGAACCGACTGCCGGCGTCGACCCGCTTTCGCGCCGCTATTTCTGGGAGCAAATCAACAAACTATCTGACCACGGTGTCACGATTTTCGTCACCACTCACTACCTCGACGAAGCCGAAGAGTGCAATCGCATCGGCATGATCTTTAATGGCACTCTCTCGGCTATTGGCGAACCGGACGAACTTAAGCGGACGCGCTTCACCGGACGAATCTACAAATTCGATTCGCGCGACCCCTGGGAATCTGCCGACCATTTGCGCGGTCGAGCTGATATCGATGACGTTGTGCTCTTCGGATCGGAACTTCACGTCACGCTCAAGCCAAACGCCAACTTTGACAAAATCACCGCTGCGATCTCCGCCGTCGATCCGACGGCTCAAAACATCACTGCCATTGACCCGACACTCGAAGACCTCTTTATCGCCCTGATTAACGAGGGACAGCGATGAACGCGAATCGCATCTGGGCAATCGCCCGCAAGGAAACTCTGCAGATTCTCCGCGATCATCGCTCACTCATTCTGGCTTTCCTCCTGCCGATTACCTTAATCTTTCTCTTCGGCTACGCCATCACTCTCGATATCCGTCAGATCCCGGCCGTTGTCGTCGATTATTCAAATTCAACACATTCCCGTGAACTAATCCGGAAATTCACGAACAGTGGCTATTTCGTCGAGATCGAGCGAACGGCGGATCAGGATCGCGCAACGGAATTAGTCGACCGCAGTAAAGCGAAAGTGGCAATCGTCATCCCGGTGGATTTCGCCAATCAACTCACTACCGGTACCGCTGAGATACAGCTACTGACCGATGGTTCCGATGCCAACACTACGCAATCAGTCGTTGGCTATGCCTCTCTGATTATCGCCGAGTATAATTCGGCGAGTATTGCGCGTCAGTCTGGCGGTCGACTTTCACTAAGCCCGGTGACGCTGGAAACCCGCTTCTGGTTTAATCCCGATTTGGATTCGCAAAACTTCCTCGTGCCCGGTTTGATCTCTCTCATCATGACGATTCTCGGCTCATTGCTGATCTCGCTGACCATCGCCCGCGAATGGGAGCGTGGCACCATGGAATTGCTGATCTCGACTCCGATCAAGCCCCTGGAGTTGGCAGTCGGTAAGGTAATCCCCTATTACATCATTGGCATTGTCGATCTCTTCCTAGCCGCCTATGTCGGCATCGTGATTTTCGAGGTCCCCTTCCATGGCAGTCTTTGGCTGCTGTTTCTGTTCTCGAGTCTCTTCCTGATGGCTGTCCTTGCCAACGGCTACTTGATCAGCGTTGTTGCCAAATCACAACAACTGGCATTTCAACTGTCGATGCTCACTTCATTCTTGCCGGGCTTTCTCCTTTCCGGTTTTCTGTTTCCAATCAGCTCCATGCCGGTACCGATTCAGATTGTCAGTTATGTCATCCCCGGCCGCTATTTCATTGAAGTCTTGCGCAGCTTGTTTCTCAAAGGATCAGGACTCGAACTTCTCTATCTTCAGGGAGTCGCCTTGCTCTTCTTCGCCGTAGTCTTTTCATTGCTTGCCACTCGCAAATTCAGAAAGACTATCCAATGAACTGGCGACGCACATATACACTGCTCGTTAAAGAGTTTCAGGAACTCTTCCGCGATCGCAAAATGCTCGCAATAATTTTCGTATCGCCGATAGTCCAGCTCATCATCTTCGGCTACGCCGCGACCTATGATGTCAAATCCATCCCGCTCGGCATCCTGGATCACGACCGCTCGGCCATGAGCCGCAAGCTCGTGCAGTCACTGCAAGCTTCCAGTATGTTTACCATCAACTACAATCTCGATTCGGAGCATCAGGTCGACAGTCTTCTGCAGTCCAGCGAAGTCTGGTGCGTTCTGCAGATTCCGTACTCCTTCGCCGACGACATTGCCTCCGGCCGACCGGTTGAACTTGGCGCCGCCATTGATGCCGCCAATTCCAACAGCGCTTCGATTACCGCCAGCTATCTCCAGGGCGCAATCATGCGCATCACTGAGGACATTCTTGTTCAACGAGCCGCCTCATCAGTTGGGACTCCCTTTATGCCAACCGGCATCATTGCAAACAAGCTGCGGATCTGGTACAACCCGGATCTCGAAAGCCGCAACTTCAACGTTCCGGCAATGGTCGTGCAAATATTGGTGCTGGTCACGCTGATGCTGACCTCAATGGCGATTGTGCGCGAAAAGGAATTCGGCACCATGGAGCAGCTGATCGTGACTCCGATCCGGCCAGGTGAATTGATCGTCGGTAAAGCACTGCCCTATGCCTTTATCGGAATGGTCGACATCGCACTCATCTGCACCGTTGCCG
>CAUJJY010000239.1 GCA_963205155.1 Candidatus Zixiibacteriota bacterium
AGGTCTTCCGCCGAACAGAAGCAGCGGTAGGCTTTGCCCATCTCAACCAGTTGAAATGCGAAAGGACCGTAAGTGTGGAGTCGTGATGACTGGTAGACAATTTCCTCGTCCCAGTTTAGTCCCAACCAGCGCAAGCCGTTAAGTATGACATCGACGTATTCTACCTTTGAACGTTCCTGATCGGTGTCCTCAATGCGCAGTAAGAATTTGCCACCGGTGTGGCGGGCATATAGCCAATTGTATATCGCCGTGCGGGCAGTGCCGACGTGGAAGTATCCCGTCGGTGATGGTGCAATGCGCACCCGGACTTGATTTAGAGTCATAGTCGATAGTCCTGTGGTGGTTCGGTTGGACGCTGTTCATCAGGCGAATCCCGAAGAGGCGTATCATAACTCGGTCCGGGAGGCGCCGGCGGCGGAACAGGTGGAACTGTGACGATCGGTGCAAGAGTTGTTCCCGGTTCATCGACCTTTACGAACTCAAGCTCTAATCCGCCCATCATTCGTGCCGAGAAGTTGTAGACCAACACCATTATGAATGCCAAGATGGTGTTAAAGATCGCTGCCATGAAGGCAAAGAAGAAGGGTACGAACAGGGCAACTGCACCGAACACTCCTGAGAACTGGTCAAACTCGCTGTTACGGAACGCCGCCGAGGGCATGGAAGAAATGGCAACCAGAAGGAATGCGTAGAAACACCCCACGACGAAACCCAACACGAGGTTGACTACGAAGGATATCTTAATGGTAGTCCAGAGCGATATTCGTTTTAGTTCCAACTTCATTTCAACTCCTTGATAACACGCACGATACGCGGTTTGGGCGGCAGCAGCAAGATGTTTTTGGTTTACTCGAAACGGCAATGGTGTTGCCGGACAATCAGTTCTACTTATGGAACTGCAAGTCAATTTTCTTGTTAGACATACAACGGAGGCTTATATTTTGAGGAAAGGTAGTCGAAATACGTGAATATGAAAAAGATACTGATGATTGTGATTCCGAGTATTGTTCTTGCCGGTGCCGGCTACGCGTATTATTACTTTATCGGTTGCCGTACCGGCGGCACATGAATGTTGACTTCGTCGCCGGTGGCGTCAACGGTTTACGGAGCAGTCTTGGGAGCATTGGCGGGAGCCTGGTTCAGCGAGGGAAAAGCCTAATATGCCGATCTATGAATATTCCTGTAAGGAGTGCGGTCAGAAATTCGACCTGTTAGTCAGCAGCGAACGGCATGCGGACGAGCAGCACTGTCCGCATTGTGCGTCTGATCGATTGGAGCGTCTGTTCTCAACCTTTGCTTCCGGTGGAAGCAAAGTAAAGTCTTCCGGCTGTGGCTGCGGAAATTCAAAATACTCCTGACAGTAGAGATGTCTGCGGGCGGTCGCTCGCTTAGTGAAGGAAATAAGAGCCTCGGCGCAAGCCGGGGCTTTTCTAGTTTATGTCACTGATTATGTTGTTGCGGTCTCGACAGCGGTTGTGGAATCGTGAGCCGTAATCGGGTCGGCGATCGGAACGGTAATAGTGATGCTGGCGCCGGCATCGGGCTGTGAGTCGACGACGATTGTGCCGCCGTGATTGCGAATCACTTTGCGGATCACGGTCAAACCGAATCCATGGCCGTGCTCTTTAGTGGTAAATCTGTCACGAAATGCCCTTTGCAGGTTCTCCGAACTGAATCCGCATCCATTGTCGGTTACGGCAAGAGTAAACTCATGCTTTTCAGCATCATATTTAGTGACAAGTTTGATCCGTCCATCGAGTCTGCCGGTACCGATTGCGTCAGCGGCGTTGTTGAGCATGTTATAAAGCACTTGTTGAATTTGCGATTGATCAATGAGCATTCGCGGCAGGTCTGCATCAAGTTCCGTGTCAATTACAATTTTGCCGAATCGTTTCTGGTGGCGCGCGAATGCGACGATTTCGTTGATCATCTCATTGAGGTCAGCGTTTTGCCGCTTTGTGTCCAGCTTGCCGGCATCCGATAACGAGTTCGTGAACTTTTCGAACTTGCCGATGTTCTTCTTCACGTTTTCAAGGTACTTGACGGAAGTTTCCGGGTAGGTACCAGCGGCTTTCATCTCGAATAGTTCGATATTCGATAGAATGATGGCGATGAAATTGTTGAGTTCATGGGCGATCTCCGAAGACATCATGCCCTGGGTCGCCACGCGTTCGAGTCCGACGAGATGATCCTTGAAATCTTCGAGGCGACTCATCGCGTCTCGCGCCTCTTGCAGCAATATCAAGTTGTCGAGCGAAATGGAGCTAAGGCTAAGCAACACCGTCAGCATCTGGCGGTCGGCTTCATTGACAGCGATTTCATTCTCGCTGCGCACGACGATAATGAGTTTCAGTTTCTCTGTCGCGGGCAAGGAGAAGAAGCAGAGCGTACCCTTTCCGGTGCGAAGCGCCCGGGTAACTTCGGCGCAGGAATCCCTTGAGGACAGGCGCGATAAGAAAGGATGGCGATCGACATCACCGCTAAATTCAGTTTCGCCGCCATCGAGTAGATCGCGAGGGAATTCGCCGATCGGAAATCCGTCCACATTAGCAGCCAGAATTGTACCGTCATTTTTGGCCATCGTGATGCGGAGCTGTTCGCTATCCTTATTGTAGAAGAACACCAGTCCTTCCTGCAGGCCGAAATGAAAGAGGGCGAAGCGCAAGATCAAGCCGGTCAGTGATTCCGCATCGCCGGTAGTATAGAGAGCACCCATTAACTCAGAAAGATGTTGCAGCCCGTTTGAACCCTGCTTCTTCTGAATCTCTTTGCGTTTTGCGAAGGCGGCATTCACCGAGTTACGAATTTCGGGCAGTTCAAACGGCTTCATGATGTAGTCATAGGCTCCGGTCGCGATCGCCTTTTTTGCGGTTTCGACATCGGCATAGCCGGTCATGAAAAGGATTCCGATTTCGGGATCGGTTTCCAGCGCCTTTTGCGCCAGAGTAATGCCATCCATTTCCGGCATCTTGATGTCAGTCAGGAGAAAATCAAATTTCTCCGTGCTGATCAGGCGCAGGGCTTCCTTGGGAATTGAAGTAGACGAAATTGTATGCCCGACGGTCGAAAGAGCGTCGCTGGCAAAGTGGAGTACAATTTCTTCGTCGTCTACGATCAGGATTCGAGCACTTTCGATGGCGATCTTGTCGCTCCTTGTTCTGATGCGCTTCTTGAAGCAGCGATGTCCTCGACCCGCTGTAAAACCGCTCGAAGTTCTGCCAGATCAAACGGTTTGCAAATAGTACCAACGACAGCTTCGTTGAGCGTTGCGTGGCTCAATTTGTCCGGATAGCTGTCAGTTACAATGACGAACGTTGTAGGGTCAGTCTCGTGCACCTTGCGTGCAGTGGTTAGACCGTCTTGCCTCGGCATGTGCATATCAGTGAATACCAGGTCAAAATGCTGTTTGGCGACCATCTCGACCGCTTCGATTCCATTTGTGGCTTTATCCACATGGTAGCCGTCGTTACGAAGGACGTCTACCAGAAGATCGCGGATGATCTCGGTATCATCGACGACGAGAACGCTGCGAATCTGGCGGTCGACTTGTTTCATGAAATACCTATAGCTGTCTGAACGGCCTTTCGAATTTGCGCTATGGAGAAAGGTTTCTTAAGAAAGTCACTGGCACCGGCCTGAATGCATTCGGACGCCGTCTGCAACGAAGCATAACCGGTGACGACGATAACCTTGATCGATTTATCTGTCTCCTTAATTTTCTTCAGAAGCGTCAATCCATCCATACCGGGCATTTTTAGGTCCGTAATTACCAGGCCGACCGGATTTTCACTGATCATTGTCAGCGCCTCTTCGCCGTTATGTGCGCCAAGAGGCTCCTGTGTCGAGAATACCTCGAGAAGGAACTCTCGCATAACCTCTTCGTCATCAACGACTAAGATCTTTTTGGTGTCCTGCATGACTTATTGGTCCCTATTGAGCTAAGATTTGGCATTGGCTGTTATTCGAGCTGTCTCTCTTACAATCGGTAAAACTACGGTGAAAGTTGAGCCCGTGCCGACGACTGAATCAAGTTTTATATCTCCGCCGTGATCGCGAATAATCCCGTACGAGACCGACAAACCGAGTCCGGTGCCTTCGCCAACCTTCTTAGTAGTAAAGAAAGGCTCGAAGATCTTGTTCCGGTTCTCTTCGGGAATGCCAACACCGCTATCGGTGAAGGCGATCTCCACGGCGCCGCCAAACTCACCGACTGGCGGATTAAAGATTGTCGTCACCTTCAGATCACCGCCCGCCGGCATCGACTGCATGCTATTTATTAGGATGTTGGTGAATACCTGCTGCAGCAAATTGACATTTCCCATCACCTTTGGCAGACTCGGCTGAAGAGAGACATCCAGATGGATATCCTTCATACCCAACTGATGCGACGTAAACACAAATGTTTCTTCAAGCGCCGAATTGACATCAACTAAATCGAATTCCATTTTGTCGGAAGAACGGCTGAATTTGAGCAAGTTCTTGACAATCATCTTGCAGCGGCGCGCCTGCAGTTCAATGTCGGAAAGATAACGCTGGATAGCATTGAAATCCTTCTCCGGCAATTGTCCGTTTGACATTTTCTCCAACGCAAACTGGGCGTACCCAAGAATGCCACCGAGCGGGTTGTTCAGTTCGTGGGCGACACCGGCGGCAAGTTGGCCAACAGCCGCCATCTTTTCTGATTGAATGACCTGCTTTTGGACCTCTTCCAATTTCTGCGTGCGCTCCCGAACTTTTTCCTCCAACGTCTGATTGTGGAGTTCCAACTCCTTTTGCGTCTTTTCGAGGGAATCACACATCGTGTTGAAGGCCAACGCCAGGCGTTCAAGTTCGGCGTCGGTCTGAACATGAACTCGTTGGGACAGATCACCGGAAGCGAGCAGTTCAGTCGCTTCAACCAGGGTATTGATCGGGCTGGCAATCATTTTCACCAGAGTGACGGAAAGAAGAATGCCCAGCATAACCAGGAGAAGGGTGAAGTAGACAATCATCTGGCGAGTCTCGGCGATCTTGGCCTTTGTTTCGCCGGTGCTGATGGCAATACGGACATAGCCGATTATTTCACCGCCAATATGCGATTCCTGTGCGGTGCTTGCCGAACCTAATTCCTCTTTGGAAACGTCGGGCTTATGAGAGACTACGCTAGCCAATACTTCGATGCACTCTACTTCGTTGGGGATGAACAATTCCCGGGTTTCGACATTATGACCAGTCTCTGACGTGGTGTCGCTTATGGTCAAATTCACGCCAGTTGTTGTGACGGCAGACATTGACAACCCCTTGCTGACACCCTGCGATAGTAGCACACCGTCGCGATTATAGATCTGTGCGAAGAGGATGTCGGGCTCGGTGAGCATGCCTTGAATCAACCCATCAAGTTCCGAACTAATTTCCAGCATGACGCCGAACTCGGCATTGTGCGCCAGGTTGCGGGCAAGTGAGCTTCCACGTTGTTTAAGCCCATAAGTGGCTGTTTGCGAGAATTCTTCGAGCAAGAACATCGAAAGCAGCAGCGAGCTGACCACCAAAAGCGCACTTACGCCAAAGATCAAGCGCCACTTCAGGCCAAGCGTATCATGCAGTTTTCTAAACAACGGCATTAGTACGTCTCCTTGGCAACGCTGATCAATTCGGGCGCGAGATCTATATTGAGCAATTTTCCTGATTTCAAATTCAGATAAAGGTAGACAACGTCGGGAACGGTCGGTTTGATTGTGGCGATATCTTTGCCATTCATCAGGGCGAGAACCATTTCACCGGCTTGCCGGCCGATGAATTTGTAATCGGCCTCCAGGCAAAAAAGTGCGCCGTTCTCAACAAAGTTTTGATTGAATCCCATGATCGGAATTTTTGAGCGCAATGTTTCCACCAATGTGTGCCTGATGAACTGCGGAGATGACAGCAGTTCATCAGCGATGGTCCAGATGCCATCGGCAGTGCGGCAGAGGCTGTCAATCGCTGCGGGAAGCTCTTTTGAAGTTTCGATCTTGATGGCGATCAGAGTCAAACCTTGGCCGGAGCAAGCTCGGCGTGCTTCATCCACTAATCGGGAAGAGTTGTCGGTGTAGACTACGCCGATTCGCTTAAGGTTGGGAATGACAGTCGCGAATTTTTGAATCTGCTGGCCGACGGGAATATCCAGAGCCGCGCCGGTCACGTGACCACCGGGATTATCCCAGGAACGAATGAAGCCGGACTCGATTGGATTGAGGACTTTCGCGAAGACAACCGGTGTCGTCGGAAAGTATTTGTCGGCAAATGCCGTCGCTGTGCTTCCAACCGCCAGCAGGATGGCAGGTTTGAGAGCTGTAATCTGGCTCTTCTGGCTTTCGTCCGTAGTCTTGAGAAAGTATGGAAACAGTTGACAAGGCGGGTCACAGCTTTTCAGTGACCACTCAAATCCGGCAATGGTCCGCAGTGTATGCTTCGTTGAGTCGGAATACAAAATGGCAATGCGCTGTCCGGCGCTTACCGGCACAACTGTGCCAAGTACGACAACGCAGGCAAGGCAGACTGCGACCATCGCGAAGCGTCTCACTTGATTGCTCTCCCATCGAGAACAAATCTCGAGATAGTTTTCAGGTTCGGATTTTGATCGACCGGCGCCATGTGCGCCATCCGGCACCCTCCTGGTGAAGACCACGGTTAGTCACAGAAGACAAATTATCGAGTCGTCAATTGAGCGAATGTCAGACAGACTCGTTCATTCCCACAATTCTTTGCGGCGACTTCTGCTCTAAGAATTTATCGGTAATCAAACTGCCCCCTTAACCCGCCAGATTTGCATTTGCTCCGCTTTGAAACAATTTTCCGCAAAAAATCTAAGGTCGACCTGATTCGCGGGTCTGACACGTTCATCCTGAAACGATTCAAAGCAGCACGGTGATCAAGATGGCAAGGAGTCGGAGTTTGCCAGCCCGGCAGTACATGATTGTTTTGGCGAAACTCGCGATTTTTGCCGTGGTCGGCGTTAAAAAAGACGGGAGGGTACCGATACAATCTGTGAGATCAGCAGTGACCGAAGTTATCGGTAACAGGTAATTCCAACGACGACTCGCAACCCTGACACCAGTCCCCGATGACCGCGAATCTGTTCGCTGACAGCTCTGATACGATCGGTAAACACAGTTCGCTGCTGATGTCGTTAACGATTGAAACAGCCGGAGGTAGCTTGAGTAAGATTCTCAGACTCATATGTGCGCTCGGTATCGCACTATTGGCAAATGGGGCTACATCAATCGAGGCCAAGACGACGGGAAAAATTTCCGGGACAGTCACTTCGGCCGAGACTGGAGAGCCGCTTCCGGGCGCAACCGTGTCCATCGTCGGACAATCAATTGTTACTGTAACCGATCTTGACGGCGAATTCTATATCCTCAACTTGCCGGTCGCCAGCTATGATCTCGCAGTCGAACTGATTGGGCACAAGACGGAAATCCGCAGCGGGCTTCAAGTACTCCTTGATTTAACGACACCCGTGCAAATCGTGCTCCTGCCGGTGACGGTAAAACTGGACAGTGTCGTAACGGTCTATGCCGAGCGGCCGCTGATCCAGAAGGACTTGACGGCTTCGGTTCGCTCAATCACTCGCGAGGAACTTGAGCTTCAACCTAACTCCAGAAACATCGGTCAGGTGATTCTCCGGATGAACGGCACTGTTGCCGATCGCGACGGTGGATTACACGTTCGCGGCGGACGATTTGGTGAAGTTACCTACTACTTTGACGGTATGCCGGTACAGGATCAATTCTCCGGTGGCCTTGGAACACGAATCAACCCGGACGCATTGGAAGCGGTCAGCCTAACCAGCGGCGGCTACTCCGCTGAATACGGTGAAGCGCTCTCCGGCGTTGTCAATGCTCTTACTCAAGAAGGAACCAGCAGCTATGCCGGAAAACTGAAACTGGCCGACGGTTTGAGCAAGCCTTACAATGTCAAGACCGGCGAATTCGAGGGTACCGAACGGACCGACAACTATTATGGCGTGTTCAATCTCTCCG
>CAUJJY010000240.1 GCA_963205155.1 Candidatus Zixiibacteriota bacterium
CCAACCGCTTTGTGATTTTGGCTCGTCTACTTCTGCTTGAGCTGAAACTTGATTTCGTAGGAAACCCACAGACGGACTTTGGCTCCACCAGATAGCGCGGGCTTGAAAATCGATTTGCTGGCAGCTGTCAGTGCCGCGTCATCCATTTCCTTGTGGCCAGATGTTTTTTGGACTACTGCTTTAGCGATGGCCCCGGTTGTATCTACGAGAACTCGAACCCAGACGCTGCCTTCGATTCCCGCCCTTCTCAATGAGTCAGGATAAGTCGGCATTCCGCTCTTGATGATTTCCGGCGGAAAATCGACCTCAACGAATTCGTCCGGCGATGGCCAATTGGCACTGTCCGCCACGGTCGCATTGAGGGACTTGTCGGTTGACCCTGCCTTCGATCTGTCCGCTCCTGTCAGTTGCATCGTTGCAATTGGAATCAGAAGCACAAACGTACACAACAGCACACTCCGCCTAAGCCTGGCGGAAGTTCTAAAGTAACGGACTTTTGCATGAAGAATAGACATGATTCTTACCTCCAAGAGTTTCATCCCCAGTATTTGAGAGCTAATGGCAACGCTGACACTGTGATCGCGGGCCGATCGCGCAAGTCTGACCAAGAGTCCGGCATAATCCGAGGCGTTGCTCCCATCTTTGACTACGCCTGAATCGCAACAGTGCTCGGCTTCCAGTATCATTTTGCGATGGGCCAGCCAAACCAGCGGATTGTACCAGCTTAGCGCTGTCGCCAAGGATCCGATGAACGCCCAATGGGAATCTCGGCGTTCTATGTGCAGAAATTCGTGCAGCAATACCATTTCGAGATCTCGTTCCTTCCAGTCCTTGGCTACTTCCGGTAGAATTACAATGTGCCGGAAGGTGCCTCCTGCGAATGGCACGATCGCATGTTTTGAAAACGCAACCTCCACGGCGCGACCAATCCGCGCTCGTGACTTTGCGCGCTCGATGATGTTGGATATGGCGGTCGATTCATTAATGGTCGATTGGCGCTGAGTGCGGAGAAGCAGGTGTATCCCGTAGCCAATGCGCGTAAGTGCGACAAGACAGCCGGTCAATATCAAAAGCAACACCGCCGCCTGTATCGACCAGTCATTGTCGGTGCTGGCAGTTCCGATTCCATCTGATATTGCCTCGGCAGTCATTGCCGGCAGAGAAATCTGCCAAGTCACCGATTCGGCGACACCGTCGAATAATGTGGTGACTAAACCAGAAAGTGCAACAACTGGTAGAAGGACTCCCAAGAGAACCACCTGTCGTAAAATAAGATTGCGCAGACCAGAGCGGTTACGCGGTATGAAGTATGTTAGCAGCAGTCCCATGCCGACCACTACCGAGCATTTGAAGGCAACGCCGAAGGCGATAAGAATCGCGTTTTCGCTCCCAAGCCATTGCAGCACGATATCAAGCGCAGTCATTTGGCTCTACCTTCCTTGCGGCGCAGTTGAATCATCTTCTCCAGCCGCACCAACTCTTCTTCGGAGATGTTCTGTGACGACATGTCAATCAAAGCCGCTACAACATTCTCAACGGAATTCCCGAAGAATGTCTTTACGACCCGGCCGAGTACTGTGCGCCTTGCCCGCTCTCGGCTGACAACCGGAGAATAGACGTACGTCCGCCCTTCTTTGCGGTGCCGGACCAACTCTTTCTGTTTCAAGAGCGACAGCAACGCTCGCACAGCTGAATTTCCGGGCGGATCCGGTAGCGCAGCTTGAATCACCGCCGCAGTAGCCTCACCTCGTTGGTAGATAATATCCATAATCTGCCGCTCCCGCCGACTAAGACCCTCAACTAGTCGCTTGCTCATACTTCGTAACTCGAACTCCCACTCATTTCAGGTTATCGTAATTCATCTGCTAAAAAATTAGCACTTAGAGAGAGATTTGTCAAGCATTAAATGCTAATATTTTAGCATTCGAGGGTAAGGAGCCCTTTCTGATCCGATTTACTTGCATGCGGTAGGGGGTAGAAGCAGGCAGCTGCAACCGGGTGTCAAGACTCCTCCGGAGGCGGCTTTTCCTCCGCCTTGACCGGAAGGCGCTTCGCATCCCGAAGCGCCTTCCGCAGGACAAACTCGATCTGCCCGTTCAAACTGCGCAGTTCATCATCAGCCCAGCGCTGAAGTTGGGCCAATGTCTCCGGATCAATCCGAAGCAGGAACGACTTCTTTTCAGCCACGATTAATGATACAACGATCCGGTGTTGATGACCGGCTGGCTGGAACTCTCACCACAGAGAACCACCAGCAAATTAGAGACCATCGCCGCTTTGCGTTCGTTGTCCAACTCGATAATCTTCTTGCGCGACAACTGCTCCAGCGCCATTTCTACCATCCCGACCGCGCCTTCGACAATCAGTGTTCGCGCTGCCACCACAGCGCCGGCTTGCTGACGGCGAAGCATCGCTTCGGCAATCTCCGGCGCATAGGCAAGATGACTGATGCGCGCCTCTTGTACCTCGACGCCTGCTTGGTTCAAACGTTCCTGTATTTCCTCGCACAACTGCTTGGATATCGTCTGCGTATGCCCGCGCAACGAAACCGCCTGCTCACTATGCGAATCGTAGGGATGTTGAGTTGCAAG
>CAUJJY010000241.1 GCA_963205155.1 Candidatus Zixiibacteriota bacterium
CATTGGTGGCAAGCAGGTACCGATGTTTCTTACGCAGCTCCTCAATCGCTGCCGGAAGGCCCAGTCCGACTAAGTCTGTCTTCGCAGGCGGGATAAATGGCGGAATAATGTGTAACTTCTGCCCCGCAATACCGACTTTCAGTGCACGTGCACGGGAAGTCTCACTATGAATGATGACAGCCGCAACCGAATCAAACAACCGAACTAGAATTGGCCGTTCAATTGGCGAGTACCGCCGCAGGTCGTCGTCAAAACGCTCATTATGGAGAGAAAGCACGGTCAAGTGCCTGGTACTCAATAGTGAATACAGGTACAGATTTCGAGGAACGAAATTGTGGAAGTGGACGATACTTGGTTCGCAACGAAGCAGATGTAGAAATGCCCTTCGCCAGCTTAGCGAGCGGACATTGGGGCCGGATTTGGCGACGCCGCTGATATCGATTATCTCGCACGACAACCCATCTGATATCAGCCGCGCCATCAGTCTCTTGGTATGAACCGACACTCCGCCAAAAGGCGGCGGTACGGCACCGACTTGAATGATCTTGAGTGGACTACCTGATTTCATCTCATCGGCATGATGCGATGTTGAGGTAAGTTTCGCGACAGAAAATCAGGCGCTACAGCTTGGCTGCAACTTGCTGAAGCAGATCGCGAACCTGTTGTGCTTGCTGCGTTAGTTCCTTGTTGCCGGTTAAACCCAGCGCCGCCAGCGGATCCATAAACGAAATATTAGTTCCGCCCTTGTCGTTTTCGTAGACGATTACGTTGCATGGAAGTAACGAGCCAATCTCCAACTCCCGCTGAAACGCTTCATAAGCAATCTTCGGATTGCAGGCGCCGAGAATGACATAGGGTCTGAATTCAGCGTCGAGTTTCTTCTTCATGGTGGCCTTGACGTCAATTTCGGTCAAGATGCCGAAACCGACTTCCTTAAGCAGTGCCTCAACTCGCGCTCGAGCATCCAGGAATGGCATCAATGTTTCAACGCCGAATGTGTAGCTGGTGGTATACATGGGAATATCCTTTACCTGAATAGAATGTAGGGCAGGTCTGGACTGAGATCTGCCCCCAAAAACTATACGTGGCTGAAACCGGTGTCAAGAGCGCGCTTGAGGTCTTCATAAGCCTCAATACCAGCCGAGACGCGGATAAGGCCATCGGAGATGCCGTTGGCGTCACGAACTTCCTTGGGCACTGAAGCGTGTGTCATCAGCGCAGGATGTTGAATCAACGACTCAACGCCACCGAGCGACTCCGCCAATCCGAATACCGGTGTATTGGCAAGCATCTTCTTGGCGGAATCGAGACCGCCCTTGATAACAAAGGATATCATCCCGCCGAAAAGTCTCATCTGCCGTTCAGCAATCTTGTGCTGGGGAAACGATTCCAAACCGGGATAGATGACCTTTTCGACCTTGGGATGAGTTTCGAGATATACCGCCAAATTCATCGCGTTGTCGCATTGACGCTCCATACGCAGAGCCAGGGTCTTTACGCCGCGCATGGTCAAGAATGCATCGAAAGGTCCCATGATTCCACCGGCGGCATTTTGACAGTATTTCATTCTCTCATGGTACTTCTCATTGGAGGTCAGAACCGCACCACCTACTGAATCAGCATGGCCGTTGATGTACTTGGTTGTTGAGTGAACCACAATGTCGGCGCCGAGATCGAGTGGACGCTGTAAAAACGGCGAAGCAAATGTGTTGTCTACTACCAAAATCAGATTTTTGCGCTTGGTTAGAGTCGCAACTGCGCGAATTTCCGTGATCTTCAGCATTGGATTGGTCGGAGTTTCAATGAAGACCATCTTAGTGTTCGGCTTGATGGCTGCTTCGATGCGATCGGTGAACGAGGTATCTACGTAAGTGAACTCAATGCCATAATCGGCGTACACGCGATTAAAGACTCGCGGCGTTCCGCCATAGAGATCATCGGAACAGACGACATGGTCGCCCGCCTTCAATAAGGTCATGACATTTGAGGTCGCGGCCATGCCGGACGCAAAACAAAGACCGTATTTGGCGCCTTCCAGCGATGCCAGGCACTCTTCGAGTGCACAACGGGTCGGGTTGGCCGTGCGGGAATATTCAAATCCCTTATGGCCGCCAATCCCTTCCTGTACATAGGTTGAAGTCTGATAAATCGGAAAAGCGATGGCTCCGGTCGCCGGATCGGGCGGTTGGCCCGCATGAATTGCATTGGTTTCGAATTGATGTTTGGTCGGATCGTAATCTTTCAAAATCAAGCTCCTGCAAGAAAGTCAATTAAATCAATTTTTGTCAAGATACCGACCAGCTTGCGGTTATCAACCGCAAAAACGACATCGGCGTTGGATTTAGAAAACAGCTCGGCCAGTCGCGAAATCGGCATTTCGCGCGCAGCCGTATGATATTCATGAACAACTGCACCTCTAATTGTCTGTGACGGCGAGTAACGGCCCGAAACCATCAGGCTCAAGAGATCCGATTCACGAATCAGACCGACTAATTCACCGTTCTCAATAACTGGCAGCTGCGAAATATCATACTTCTTCATTTTTTCAATGACAGTATGCAGAGTCTCATCGCCACTTGCCGAGATGATCTCCTTGCCGTTCTTGCGGTCCAGAATTCGCTGAACTGATCCAAGCTCGGGGCGTTCTTCCAGAAAACCGTAATCGCGCATCCATGTCTCATTGAACATTTTCGACAGATAACGAGTGCCACTGTCCGGCAGGACGACAACGATGCGCTTCCCCAGACCGACCTTTTTGGCTACCTGTATTGCTCCCCAGACTGCCGCACCCGAGGATCCACCGGCAAAAATGCCTTCCTTCGTCGTCAAATCGCGTCCGGTAAGGAAACAATCGCGGTCATTCACTTGAAGCATATCATCCACAACGGAAAAATCCATTGCCTGCGTGATCATATCTTCGCCAATACCCTCGACCTTGTAGACCTCTGGCTTGCCCGGCTTGCCGGTCTTGAAAAAGTCGTAGAATACCGAACCGTAAGGATCAACGGCAATAATCTTGATGTTCTTGTCCTGCTCCTTGAGAAACTTCCCTGCTCCGGAGAGCGTTCCGCCTGTCCCAATCCCGGCGACGAAGTAGTCAATCTTGCCGTCCATGTCTTTCCAGATTTCTGGACCGGTCAAATTGTAGTGCGCTTCAATGTTCTTGGGATTGTGGTACTGATTGAGGTAAAACGATCCGGGATTCTCACGATGAATTCGTTTGGCCGTCTCGTAATACGATTCCGGACTGTCAGCCGGGACATTGGTCTTGGTCACCACCACTTTGGCGCCGAATGCCTTCAGCAGGTTGATTTTTTCATCGGACATCTTGTCGGGAATCGTGAAGATTGCCTTGTAACCCTTAACCGCAGCAACAATCGCCACACCCACGCCGGTATTTCCCGAGGTGTTTTCAACGATCATGCCGGACTTGAGTTCGCCCCGGCGCTCGGCGTCCTCGATGATGTACCTCGCCATTCGGTCTTTAATCGAACCACCGGGGTTCATGAATTCGAGCTTGGCGTATACTTCGCCGGCGCCATCCGGCACCATCCGCTTTAATTGGACGAGCGGCGTATTGCCGATAGCATCGAGTATGTTATTTAGCTTAGGCATCGGTATCCTCTATTTTGTGCGAATAATTCAATTCCAGACAAGTGATCGAGCAAGATTGTCTTCAACTGTAGTCACTAAAGACTCCCGGAACATAAACAAAACCGTTCCACATTGCAACCGTGACGCGACAATTCTGTTCCGACCAAAAAAGATAAGAGCCATTGCCAAATGAGGACGATTTTCGTTATTTGCAGTAGATGATTACGACAAAATCGCTTGCTGGGAAAACGGCTTTGATATCCGGTGCTGGTCGCGGCGTTGGCCGTGCCATCGCCGAGTCGTTTGCAGCGGCGGGCGCAGACTTGGTGTTAATCGCCCGCTCAAAAGACGAACTAAGCACAACTGCACTTGAATGTGCAAAAGCCGGCGCCAAGGTACTCGCCGAAACAATCGATCTGGCAGACATCAAACAGATCGACGGTTTATTCACACTGCTTACCAGTCGGGGAATCAAGCTTAGTATTCTCGTTAACAATGCGGCAATCCTCATCAAGAACCCCCTGGAAAAATACGACCTTGCAGACTTCGAGAGTATGCTCGCTATTAATGTCACGGCGCCATTGGCGCTTAGTCAGCGGGCGATTCCAATGATGAAGGAACGCGGCGGCGGAACAATAGTAAACATCTCTTCACTCTCCGGCTGTTTCGGCGTACAGAAGTTTCCAGGATTCGGAGCTTATGACATTACCAAGTACGCGCTTTGGGGACTGACCGAAATGTTGGCGATCGAAAACATGAAGTACAATATCCGCGTCAACCAGCTTTCCTTGTCGGCGGTCGATACGGCAATGTTTCGTTCGGCGGCGCCGCCGGGGCTCAAAGCAGCTCTTAATGCCGAAGAGGTCGGCAAACACGTTCTCTACCTCGCGTCAACTGAATCCGCTCCGTTGACAGGAGAGAATGTAATCTTAACCGGAATGGCTCCAGCGAGATAATTGATGAAGACTACTATCACTAAGAGAATGACTTTCTGTGCCGGACATCGCTTGTTCAAGTCCGGTCTTTCAGATGAAGAAAACCTCAAGATCTTTGGCGAATGCTCCAATCCAAACGGTCACGGCCATAATTATGTGCTTGAGGTCAGCGTGTCCGGAGAAATCGATCAGACAACCGGTATGATCATTAACCTCAAAACGCTCAAGCAGGTCATTGAGCGTGAGGTGGTCGCCAAAGTCGACCATAAGAATCTCAACATCGATGTGGAGTTTATGAGAGATCAGATTCCGACCACTGAAGTCTTTGCCGGTAAAATTTTCGACATCCTCGACAAAGCACTGGGGAAGGGGCTGTTGGCACGGGTGGTTCTGTGGGAATCAGAAAACAACCGATTCGAAGTCTCGCGCTGACTTTGTTCGCGAGAGTGTACTTAAAACGGTAAGGCCGGAGGAATAGTCTTGGAAAGAGTGGCTCTGATCACAGGCGGTTCAAGGGGACTCGGATTAGCTACTGCGAAAGAATTGCAGGCGCGCGGATTCAGGCTTGTTCTGGTTGGCTTGGAAACACAACTGACCCAGAATGCTCTCCGAATTCTCACGGATCGCCCGGTAGTCAAGTACATCTCGGGCGACATCACCAAATCCGGCACCTGTATCGAAGCAATACGCATCTGTCGGGAGGTTTTCGGCCGCCTCGATGTTCTCGTCAATAATGCTGGTATGTATCTAGGCGGCAGTATCGAGGAATTTCCCGAAACCTCGTGGGATCAGATTATCGGCGTCAATCTGACCTCGCATTTTCTTATGACCAAGGCCGCGACGCCACTGCTCAAAGAGTCTCAAGGTCAGATCATTTTCATTAATTCAGTCGGCGGCAAACAGGGCCAGGCGAACAATTCGGCTTACTGTGCTTCGAAATTCGGTCTTCAGGGATTGGCCGACTCGATACGGATCGAATTGAAGCCATTCAGAATTCGCGTAACCAGCATCTTCCCGAATAATATGAATTCCGTCGGCGAGATTATATCGTCGGGCGATCCGAAAAGGCTTCAACTGCTGGAAACGGCCGACGTTGCCCGACTAATCGGTGATGTGGCCGACGCCCCGGCTTATGCGCAGATCCCGGAGATTCAAATCTACCCGCTGTCCACGGAAATATCGAAGAGCGAGCGCAACAAGTTCCAATAGAATGGAGTGAGGCTCGTGCCTCCTACCCTATGGCCCAACCTGTGTGCTGTCACCGACCCAGCCACATGAAATCGTATCGCTCATCCTCGTGATAAAGAGCGGCTCGGCAATCGGCAGCGGAACGCGAATCGCTACTGTTGGCTGCAGTGAAGCTCCGTTCCCCACCTCTGGGCATGTGTCTCCCGGCGTCATCACATTATACTGAACAACCGTCCCGGCGGCTCCCGGCTCGAACTTGTCAAGCCAGATTCCTCCGCCCCAAGCGGTCTGGACATCGGCACGCAGTATCAGTACCGCGTGTGTAGTGAAATCGACCATATTATCGAACGTCGGTACTGGCCGGTCTCCGACAACCGTCGAATCAGCACCCCACAGCGTGTCAACCGGCGTACCCCAACGGCTGATGTCGCACTCCCAAGCCGCTTCAACCCAGGCAATAAACTCTTCAGATGTCCGGATCAACTGTTCAGTCTCTCCCAGAGCCGGACATATGGCGTCTGTATAGTATAGAGTAAGCGGTAACGACGGATCGGGCACCCAGGAACAGCTGTAAGTAACATCGCTGCGATTCCAGGCAAATGTCAACTGCTCGGGGCGCGGCACAATAAACGCGGCAACGGGGTTGGTGAATATACTCGGATCGATTAGCGGACCGAAGCAATCATCCGCCGGTGAAGATACCTCGTAGTCCACGTAAGTCTCACTTTCGACTTCTTGCAGACTCCGGACCCAGACATACCTTCCTGACAGTCCCTGCTCGAGCTTGATGATTAGGACAATCTGCGTTCCGAAATCGACAATCGGCGCTTCTCCCGGCCACAAGCTGTCCGGACCCACTACCCCGGAATCAGAAACAGTCGAGTCCGGAATCGGAATGAAATTGCGCTTGAAATTGCCATCGGCGCAATCAACTGCTCCGGCCCACCACTCTTCCCAATTGGTTTGGTCGACGATAATTTCGAATTGCATCTGTTGCGGACAACCGTTATCGGAGAAGAACACCGGAAAGTACTGAATGCCGGTGTCGAATCCCGGAAGACCCGGCAGTGTGTCGTTAGGTCCGGAGATACCGGGCCCGCCGATGAACGGGTCGTTATCACTTTCGCGACCGCCGCCGGCAAGATGTTGTGATTCCTGCTTATCCGGCTCGGTCGGTTTATCGCTCCCGCAGCCGGCAAAAAGACCGAAAACGACAACCAGGCAAAGCAGAGTGACGATTCTGGCCATATAATTCAACCTCCAAGGATACTCTTGTTCGCTCTGTAGACGATTTATGAACAATATCTGTGCAGAATTATCGGGAAGATGCGCATACTCCAAGGAAAAATACGCCCAGGAGGATTTGAACCCCCAACCTTCTGATCCGTAGTCAGACGCTCTATCCAGTTGAGCTATGGGCGCATTGGCAGCCTTAAGAAATTCCTCCGACAGGTAATTGTCAAGGGATTTCTTGGCGGGGTCGTCGAGTTGCCGGACGTCTTTAACCCGCCCGCGACAGTCCGCGCCGTGATGGATGGAGATTATCGTTCGTTTACTCACCGGAGTTCCTCGACTACTCC
>CAUJJY010000242.1 GCA_963205155.1 Candidatus Zixiibacteriota bacterium
GTAGATACGTTGTACCAGATCAACGCTGCCGGAAACGAATGCTTCGATCAAGAAGTTGGTCAAGTCGCGAACAACATCAAGGTTCATCCGCCCTTGCATATTCTTGTAGACCTTGGCGATGGGCCATTTCTGACGGCGGAAGTAATCTTCGCCCTTCTTGCCAACCAACACCAACTGCGGCTGATATTGCTCATTCTCCTTCATCCACCTGGTGGCAGGCCTGATGATGTTCGAGTTGAACGATCCGCAGAGACCGCGATCAGAGGTAAACACGACCAACATCTTGCGCTTCACCTCGCGCTGTTCAAAGAACGGATGGTTGACTGAACCGGCCGCTGCCGAAATTTGCTCCAGAATCAGGCGCATCTTTTCGGAGTACGGGCGCGATTGTTCCACCATCTGCTGTGCTCGGCGCAGACGCGCGGCGGCAACCATTTCCATTGCCTTGGTGATCTGCGTCGTGCTCTTGACGGCGCGAATGCGTTTGCGTATGTCACGAAGTGTTGCCATGGCTTACTTCATGAACTCCGCTTTGTACTTGCCCACAGCTTCTTTCAGCTTGGCCTCGGTTGCATCGTCAAGGATTTTGGAATCGCGAATGACATGGAAGATGTCAGGGTAATTCTTCTCAATAAATGGATAATAACCTTCCTCGAACGCCTTAACGCGATCGAGCGGCACCGTATCAAGGTAGCCGTTGACCGCCGCCCAGATAATTGCGACCTGCTTCTCCAGCGGCATCGGGATATACTGCCCCTGCTTGAGAATTTCTGCCGTGCGCGAACCGCGCGTCAACTGCGCCTGGGTCGCTTCGTCAAGATCGGAACCGAACTGCGCGAATGCCGCCAGCGAACGATACTGCGCCAAGTCAAGGCGCAATCTTCCGGCAACTTTCTTCATCGCCTTGGTCTGCGCGTTTCCACCGACGCGCGATACCGAAATACCGACGTTGATGGCGGGACGCGTGCCGGAATAGAACAGATCGCCTTCAAGGAAGATCTGCCCATCCGTAATGGAAATAACGTTGGTCGGAATATATGCTGAAACGTCGCCGGCCTGCGTCTCGATGACCGGAAGCGCGGTCAATGACCCGCCGCCGAGTTCATCCGAAAGCTTGGCGGCACGTTCCAAGAGGCGTGAATGCAAATAGAACACGTCGCCCGGGTAGGCTTCACGTCCCGGCGGGCGGCGAAGCAGCAGCGACAACTGGCGATACGCCTGGGCGTGCTTGGACAGATCATCGTAAACGCAAAGCACGTGCTTGCCCTTGAGCATGAAATACTCGCCCATCGCGACACCGGCGTATGGCGCCAAGAACTGGAGCGGAGCCGGAGTATTCGCCGAAGCAGCAACGACGATTGTGTATGCCATTGCGCCGTTTTCTTCTAGGATACCGACTGTTTGGGCAATCGTGGAGGCCTTCTGACCGATTGCGACATAGATGCAGATTACATCGGTGTTCTTCTGATTGATAATTGTGTCGATGGCAATAGCCGTCTTGCCGGTTTGGCGATCGCCGATGATTAATTCGCGCTGGCCGCGACCGATCGGAATCATTGAATCGATAGCTTTGAGGCCCGTCTGCAAAGGCTCTTTCACCGGTTGACGCTGGACGACGTTGGGCGCCGGTGATTCGACGTTACGGAATTCTTTCGTAGCAATCGGACCTTTGGCGTCAAGCGGCTCGCCAAGCGGGCTGACCACGCGGCTAATCATCGCCTCGCCGACCGGGACAGATGCGATACGTCCCGTACGACGCACGGTGTCGCCTTCGTTAATCTTGCGGTCATCACCCATCAACGCCACACCGACGTTGTCGGCTTCCAAGTTGAGCACGACGCCAGTGACATCTCCGGGGAATGTGACTAGTTCGGACATCTGGACGTCACGAAGACCCCAGACGCGCGCGATACCGTCGCCGACCTGCAACACCGTACCGACCGACTCCATCTCGAGTTTGGTCTGGTAACCGGCGATCTGCTGTTTGATTATCGAACTTACTTCTTCTGGTTTCAGAGCCATGTGAACTGGACTCCTCTATTTGTAATCATTATTTCCATATCCAAATTGCGGCGCGGAACGCTCCGCCAGACGCAAATCTCTAATTTACCTTCAATTCCAACAATTGCTCGCGCAACACTTCAAGTTCGTGGCGTATCGAGCGATCAATGATCTTGTCGCCGACGATTGCAATGACACCGGCAATAATCTTGGGATCTACTTCCGTTTCCAGATCAATTTTGCGACCGGTCAGTTTGTTCAGTTTTGTTCGAATGGCGTTTATCTCGTCGTCGGTCAGCGGAATTGCCGTAATCAAACGGGTTCCGACAATGTCGCGGCTCGCGTTGTAAAGGATTTCGTATTCGTCGGCGATCTCGACAATGAAGTCGGTGCGATGTTTGGCGACGAGCAGATGTATCAGACTATAGAGGTTTTCGTGGACCTTACCCTGAAACACCTTGTCAACGACGGCATGCTTGTCGGAATCGAGCAACTGCGGCGCGGCGAGGAACTGAATCAGTGAGTCGTCTGCCTTCAGGATATTGGCAAGATCCTCAAAGTCCACTTGAACGGAGTCAGAGGATTTTCTCTCCTCGGTTAGGCCGAACAGACCGCGCGCATAGCGCCGGGCGATTATCTGGGCATCCACAGCGAGTTCCCTCTTACTTCACTTTCTCGACGTCTTCGATGAAGCGGCCAATCAACTCGCGATGCTTTTGCGTGTCGAGACGTTCGCGAATGATCTTCTCGGTGGCGTCAATCGTCAGATTAACGACGTCTTCCTTGAGCTGGATGCGAGCTTTGGCGAAATCCTGCTCAAGTTCAGACTTCGTACGTGCCATGATATCCTTGGCCTCGACGCGTGCGTCGTCCTTGATCTTAGCCGCAATCTTTTCGCCTTCTTGAACCGCCTCGGTCAAGCGCTTGCGAGCTTCGGCATCAATGTCGCGCAGCTTGGCCTGATACTGCTGATTTAGCGTTTCGGCTTCGGCTTTCTTGGCATCAATTTCATCGAAGCTGCTCTTGATGCGCTCGCGGCGTTCGTCCAGCAGGCCCAGCAGCGGTTTCCAAGCGAACTTCTTGAGAATCCACAGCGCGATGATAAAGCCAATGATGTGCGTTATCAGCTGCGGGATTTCAATCTTGAGAGCGCCTAATATTTGATCTAACAAAGGTCCTTACCTCATTCAACTGTTAATCGATACGGGGGGCGAAGCGACTGACTTCGCCCACCTGAATCTTCCGGATTAAGCGATCTTGCCCTGGAGCAGGAAGAATGCGACCAATGCGTAGATGGTCAACGCTTCGATGAACGCAGCGCCGATGATCATCGCGGTCTGAATCTTGCCCGCAGCTTCCGGCTGACGGCCGATGGCTTCCATCGCCTGTCCAACCGCACGACCCAGGCCCATGCCCGAACCGATAGCGGCCAACCCGATAGCGAGCGGCAGCGCCAGTGCTAATGCAAATCTGAAATCCATGTGACCTCCTGACTAACAGTTATTAAAAATTAATGACTTTCACTGTGTTCTTCGTGCGGCAACATCATTGCGATATAGATTGCCGACAACGAAGTAAATACCAGCGCCTGAATGGTGGACATGAGCAAGCCGAGGAAATAGAACGGCAACTGCAGCGGCACACCAACGGGCGAATGCATGAAGGAGAGCATCATGATCCCGACGCCAGTGAAGGCGGCGATCAGGATATCCTCTCCGGTTATATTTCCAAACAGACGTAAAGAAAGCGACAGCGGCTTGGCAAACTCGCCGATGACGTGAATCGGCAAATTCAAGGGCACCAGACACCAGCCGATGACGTCGCGTGGCGATCCCATCAGATGGAAGAACCAACCGCCAATGCCGAGATGCTTGAAGCCGACCGCCTGTGAATAGAAAAACACTATTAATGCTAATGATACGGTGATCGTAGCCGCCGAGCTCGGCGCCTTCAGGAATGGGAACATTCCCATCCAGTTCATCGTCAGGATGTAAACGAATAGCGTACCCAGAAACGGTGTGTAGCGACGCGCATGGTCGCCCAACATGCTGTGGAAGAAGTTGTAGAGTCCTTCAACTACCAGTTCTACCAGACTTTGCAGGCGTCCCGGCACCATCTTGCGCTTGCGTGCGACGGTGGTTGCAACCACGCACAGAAAGGTTAGCGCCACGAAGGCAAATATGATGTTTTCCCAGTGATAGATACCAGAAAACGCATCGCCAAATGCCTTGTACAGCATATGCAGTATATTCGGCAATTCATGCGACTCTTCGTGTGCGCCCCCGTGCGCCGCTTCAGCAGCATGCGCTAAGGTGTCGGCAACCTGACCGACCTCGTGCTCTGTCGTAGTGAGAATTGTTTGAAGATATTGCGAGATCAAGCGGTGCCCTCCGGTTGCTTGTTACGCACTCCCGGAACATCGAGTCCGAGGATCAAGCGACCAAGCACTTTGAGAACAATGACAGCAAACAACAATGAAAAACCGGCCAAAAGCGCATAAACAGAGAAAAACTCCGAAGCGACAATGAAATAGCCGGCAACATACAGTAAAGGAAACTTTAGCAACGCGAGAACCGCTGTGATTGACTTGCGCGCTTCGTTGGGCGAAACGACTTCTTTGATTAATGTGCGGATGAAAAACAGATTGACCAGACTCCAAGCGGCGCCCACCAGAAAGCCGAGGCCGATTTTCCAATCGAAGTAATAGGAAATGCAAAGGGAAACGACCAGCGACACGACTGCCGTGGTCTTAATGATCCGTGTTATGAATTCCAATCCCATCGCTTGTGAAAAAAGTTACAAGTCCTTATTGACCTTACGCACAATATTGTAAATTTCTTTGCCTGCCGCTACAAAACCCAGAATTAAAAATATGGCTATAAACCAAGGTCTGGTACCCAACCAGTCGTCAATCAGGCTTCCGATGAAGTAGCCCACCAGCGGGCCCACTGCCATCAGAATTGGAATCGTTCCAAGTAGGCTGACTTGTCTAAGAGCGCTGGATTTTTTATCATCATTTTCCGGCATCTTCAGACCCACCTGACTGTAGGCGCCAAATATATGAAGCGTGAGTTGACTGTCAAGCAATTATTGCGCCGTCAGTTCGGGAAAATCGGATAGAAAGTAGATTATATTCAACCAGATTGGCGACAATAGCGGCGCTGTGAAGTTTAGTAACCTTGGACCGTAGTTAGAAATGGCTACTGTCCAAGCTGGGCTGCAAGCACGTTGACATCGTTAGTAGGCATTTTACAGGCGAAATTTTGACAAACGTAGGCTGTTGCTTTCCCATTGATCATCGTTCGGTCTTTCATCAGAGGAATTCTTGCGGTAATCAGGGAGGATGTTGGATTGGCGGGATCGGAAAATGCAATCACTCTGCCCAGTGTGTAGGTTTGGTATGCACATCGAATCAGGGCCAGCATCGACTCGTCGCCGGGGGTCCCAACAATCGCTATTTCATGCGGTTGATGAATGAGCAAATCTGCTGCATTAAGAAGATTCATATAAGCCATTGGCACTTTGTTGGCATTGGCAGCAAGTGATTGGAGTGTTCGCTCGGCAGTAATGCGATAAGATTTGTTGTCGAGTAATAATGAAAGGCGAAGCAAAGCCATTGTCGCCACGGAACTACCCGATGGAATCGCTCCATCGTAACTATCCTTCTGACGAACGAGTAAATCGGTCTGGTTCGGGATGGTCATGAAGAAGCCGCCGTTATCTTTGTCTTCAAACTTCGCCAGCATATCGCCTGCGAGTTGGTCCGCCCATTCGAGCCACTTGATATCAAAGTCGGACTCATAAAGATCGACAAGTCCATTGAGCAGGAATGCGTAATCGGTTATGAAACCGTGTTGCTTGACAGTGCCGGCACGATACACGCGCATTAACCCATTTGAAGTAAACAGGTTCTGTTGAATAAACGCAGCGCATTTGCGGGCAGCGATGTGGTATTTCTCTTCACCTGTGACCTGATATCCTCGAGCAAGTGCGGAGATCATCAGCCCGTTCCAGTCGGTGAGAATCTTGTCGTCCTTGTTCGGGCGGACCCGTAGTGCACGTTGCTCAAGAAGCTTGGATTTCATCGCGGCCAGTCGCGACTCAAGCTCCGCTTCCGAAATCGAGTAACGTTCGGCAAATTCCGTGGTCACTGTTCTTACGTGGAGGATTGATCGCTTATGTTCGAAATTTCCGTCGTTGGATGCGTCAAAATAGTCGCAGAACAGCTTGCCGTCCTCTGCACCAAGCACAGAGACAATTTCACTTGGAGTCCAGACATAGAACTTCCCCTCTTCCCCCTCGCTGTCAGCGTCCTCGGCGGAATGGAAACCACCGGTTTCATCCGTCATGTCACTCAGAACGTAGTTCAGCGTCTTCGAGACCACGCGGCGATATAGCGGCTTCTGAGTCAATTGGAAAGCATCGCAGTAAGCCACCGTCAAGAGCGCGTTGTCATAAAGCAT
>CAUJJY010000243.1 GCA_963205155.1 Candidatus Zixiibacteriota bacterium
CGGTTCAGGAAGATATCGATATCAAAGACGCCTTTGTTGCGCGCCGGAAACGGGTTGACTATCGGTAGGTCGGCTAGTGCAACCTCGGGCTTGGCACCGGCAACAACCCGGAAGGAGTGTCGGACTTCGCTGCCAAAGTCAGAGTTAAACGCTTTGAGCAGGCGACCGGGGACATCGAGCAAACGCGCATAACCATAGCCGCCTTCGGGATTGAACCAGAAATCGAGACCGTCGCCGGCAGAGTCGGCGACGACCAATTCGTAACAGCCCGGTGATAAGCGAAGTGTGTCGCGATAAATCGTGTTAACGGTCATCGAGCCCAGCGGACGCTCGTAGACGATCTCACCGCCAGCGTTCATGACAGCGTAGCCGGTTTGGCTGGTGTCGGCATTGGTGCGAATTGCCAGGACAACTGTCGTGTCATAGACCGGTGTTGCCGGGACTGCGGACAAAGCGGTATTGTCGTCCGGATATTCATCCTCGACACCGTTGGGCAAATCCAACTTGACGAGGAAGGTCGTTTCGTTAAGGGGAGCAATGATTCCGGGAAGCTCGACGGCGGCCAGCTCTTGCGAGTAGACCTCGCCGGTCCATTGATACGTATACTGCGGCGGTATTCCGTGCCCATAACCAATTGTTAATGACCGGAGAATCTCGCTTCCGTTGTTCTTGATAACAATGAGTGGATTTGCACAGGACGGATTGGGACGCGAGTACTCATCAAAGGCGCTGGGGATGACGATTTCGGCGATCGAGACATCGTTGGCAGCCCACGGTTTCGTGAAGAAGAACAAATGCGAGTGGATGAAATAGTTGGCGGTCGGTTTGCTGTTGTTGATGTAGGGTTCCATGTCGATGTCGATGTTGTGAGTCAAGCCGGGTGCGGTGGTCAGGTCATAGACATCAGGTTGGACAATTTCTCCGGGACACCAATTGGCGCGGTCGAAGATCCAGGTACCGGCCTGCGGGTAGAGCGGGTTGATTCCGCACTCGCGCCACAGTTGACGTTTGTCGATAAGTTCGCCATCAAGAAGGACGCGACGGTACTTGTTACAGAATTCGGCGCAGTTTTCGACGTCGTCCATGCCGTGACCGGTTTGGACGATACGGAAGCGAGCGACGGCGGCGCTATCGGGGCTGGTGAAAGTCCGAGGCGCGAGGATGTTTTCGATCGGACGAGCAGTGTCGCCAAAGGGAATTGAGCCCAGCCAGAGGCTGTCAAAGCCGAGACACTTCATCGGAGGTGGACCTTCGGTGATGGCGAAATCAAGGGTGATCAGCCAACCGCGATCGGTATTACTTTCATAGCCGGTGTGATGGAAGTCGACTTCGACCGAATCGTGGAGGAACAACGAATAGTCGGTGATGTCGACGTGCCAGGTGAATGACCAGGTGGAGTCGAAGCGGGCGCCGTATGGAGAAATCATGCGAGCGATTTCGATGTCGCGCGACGGCTTAGACTCTCCGCCAATTCGCCGCAAGTAGATACCATCAATGTAGTCCCACTCGCCGCATTTCAAGCCATCCGGGCATTGATAGGTTACGTAGAGTACGACTCTGCGGTACTCCGTATCCTTGGATGGAAACTCGGTCCACTTGGGATAGGAATTGCTACCCTTGGTTGGGTCGGTGATGACCTTGGTTTGCTTATGGGAGATAACGTGACGCACCTCGGCGGCACGCAAAGCCGTGCTGATTGACAGGGCGAGTGCCAAGCAGACAGCGAGAGTCAAACGCATCAACATATCAGCGAAGTAATCAACTTTGCAGTTTGAAGCAAGAGAATCTTAACGAGACAAGCAGCGAAAGGTCAGTACAGACCTATCGCCTGCCGGTGCGACGCGGCGCCTTGCGTCCAAAAGTTCTCTCGCGCTCGGGTTGTTGAGCGGCGGGCCTCTGTGGATGCTGGTGTGTCTGTTCAGATCCTTGCGGAGCTTCAGGACGGCGCGGTCTCGGGCTACGCGATGGTTCATTGCGGCGGGGACGCTGGTAACGCGGTTGTTCGCTCGATCTCGAGGAATCCTGACGCCGCGGCCGCGGATAAGCCGGACGATCGCCGTAGTCTGATGACGGTTCCGGGCGGAGACGCGGGCGTTCCGGCGGCAATTGCGGAAGCTGCAAGACCGGCAATGCCGTGCGGATCAGTTGTTCGATACGGCGGACTTCGCCGCGCTGATCGAAGGTGGCAAAGGAGATGGCACGACCGGCAAGTCCAGCGCGAGCCGTGCGACCAATGCGATGGACATAGTCTTCCGAGTTCGAAGGTAGATCGTAGTTGATGACGAGTTCGATGCCGGAGACATCGATACCGCGCGCTGCGATGTCGGTGGCGATTAAGACGCGGTACTTTCCGGATTTAAATCCTTCGAGGGCGTCGCGCCTTTGGCCGAGACTGCGATTGGAATGTATTTCGGCGGCGTTGTGCCCCATCGCCTTGACTTGGCGGGTGAGATTCTTGGCTGCATGTTTGGTGCGAGTGAAAGTCAGTACCGGACCGGGATATTGCTGAAGGAGGACCTCGAGCAGGCGACTTTTGGCGCCGCGATCCACGAAAAAGACTTCCTGGGTGACTTTGTCGGCGGCTGTGCCGGGGCGTGCAATTTCGACCTGGACGGGCAGTTCCATGTGCCGCTGGGCGATGACGACGATTTCCTTAGGCATAGTTGCCGAGAACAACATCGTTTGGCGCGATTTCGGCAGGAGGCTTAGGATCTTATTAATCTGCGGAGCAAATCCCATGTCGAGCATGCGGTCAGCCTCGTCGAGAACAAGGATTTCGATATCGGACAAGTTGATTAGGCGTTGTTCAACAAAGTCGATCAAGCGACCGGGTGTCGCGATAATGACGCGGGGCTTCTTTTCGAGGGCATAGCGTTGCGGTCCAAGCGGAGTGCCGCCAATGAGTACCGCCGTACGAAGACCAAGGTGCCGGCCGACCGATTGGAGGGCTTCATCGACCTGGATAGCGAGTTCGCGCGTCGGGAGGATGATCAGTCCACGTCCCTTGATTTGGGCCAGTCTCTGAATCATCGGAACGCCAAAGGCAAGTGTCTTGCCGGTACCGGTCTGGGCGATAGCGATGACGTCTTTGCCTTCGATGCCGATCGGGATGGAGCGCTTCTGGATGGGAGTTGGCTCGGAGAATTTCAGCCGGGCAATAGCATCCATCAAATTAGGGGCAATTCCCAAGCCGGAGAAACCGGCGGCCGGTGATTTTTTTGTGGTCTCGGAGACCTTGTCGTCTTGACGCGGAATAAGTCGATGTAATTTTTGGGGCACTCGGGCAAAATCCTCTCGAAAATTTGTGCTGGGAGAGCGTTACAGGAACTATAGTCTATCAATAGACCGCAAATGAGGCATTAAGTCAAGGGAAATCAGGAAACGACGGCAAGACTTGATCAACAAATGGCAGTTATCAAGTCTTTGAAGTTGCGATACTATCAAAGGTTAGGAAGAAATTTTCAGTTCACATCGCATCGACAACTGTTAAATTGGCGAATAAGCTATGAATTCACAATCATTTGATTCGCATGCGTTGTCTGATCGATACTACGAGGGAGCATTACGCTGATGTCATCAATCGTTGAGTCATTGCGGCGACTGCGCCACACAATGGTGCCGCTGCCGGTCAAGTACGGTCGGCGGTTTCGGGAAGTCTTTCGATTCATGCAAGAGCATCAGACGGCAAGCCGAGATGAATTAGAGGCGTATCAGTGGTCGAGAATCAGGGCGGTGCTGGAGTACGCGCACGAACATGTGCCGTTCTATCGCCAACGTTTCAAGGCAATGGGGTTGTTGCCCGGCGATATAAGGTCGCGGGAGGATTTCCGGAAGATTCCCTATCTGACGCGCACAGATGTCACAAGGCACCTTGAAGAGCTGAAGTCAGACGAGTTTGAGAAGCTCAAGCCGGTCCAGACAGTTACCAGCGGTACGAGTCGTGACCGATTGAAGATATTCCGTTCGGCGGAAGCAGAGATCTGGCGCAAGGCGATGATGTGGCGGCATTTCCACAACATTGGCTACCGATTTCGCGATCCCCGGGCGCAGTTCACGGGCAAATTAAGATTCCTGCCAGAAGGCAAGTTCACTAATATCGACTACAATGAGAATCTGTTGATGATCGAGCAATACGCCATCAACCGCGAGCAGGCGCCGGAAATCTATCGTATACTGCGGGACTTTGCGCCAAAGTTGATCTACTGCCAACCCGCGAATATCTCGACACTCATTCTTCACTTTCAAGAGCATAAGCTTCA
>CAUJJY010000244.1 GCA_963205155.1 Candidatus Zixiibacteriota bacterium
AGTTTGTCCATCCAGCCCTCGAGCTTGAGACCATTGCGGAAAACGATCTGCGTTTCGGCAATGGCAATGGCGTCACCGGGGACCGGTATGTAGGTATGCGGATCGGCGCCGGTCGACAGCAACCCCCGAACTTCGATTTTATCTCCGCCGACCTGAGATACGAGATCGTAAATCATCGTAGTTGTCGCAACGGCGCGCGGTTTACCGGCGGCTGCACCAATTTGGAAAAGTGATAGGGCCAAAACTGAAATTTGTAACAATCGCATTCGTACTCTCCTTAGAGTTGTTCAACCAGAATCTGTTGGGCGGCTCTCAATCCGATGAACTGGATTTTTCCCGAGACCCGAACCTTGAGTGACCCACCGAACTTCTCTTTTTCAAGCACAGTGATTCGACGGTTCGGAAAGATGCGACGCTCTTTGAAGTAGCTTAGCAATTCAGCGTCCTGTCCCATAACTTGGGCGACAATGGCGTCACAACGAGCTTCGATCTCCGACAATTTCAGTACATTGCGCGGGATAATATTGCCGGCAGCATCAGGGATTGGCGCCCCGTGGGGGTCGAAACGCGGGTGTCCGAGCCATTCATCGATGCGCGATTCGAGTCGTTCGGACAAGGCATGTTCGAGCACTTCCGCCTCTTGATGAATCTCATCCCAGTTCATGCGCAGGCATTTGTGCAGGAACAATTCGACTAACCGGTGTCGACGCAGAATCTTGACAGCCCGGCTGCGACCAGCCGCGGTCAGGCGAACGCCATGATAGGGACTGTGCTGAACCAGCCGTGACTGCGCCAGCTTCTTGAGCATGCCGGTCACTGAAGGAGCAGAAATTCCCAACGATTCGGCAATCGCGTTGGTCGTGGCAAATTCGTCCGTTTCTCCGGTCAGGCGGTAGATGCCTTTGAGATAATCCTCGGTCGAGACCGAATTGCGGATCACTTTTTTTGTCATACCTACTCTTTTATTTAGGTATACCTAAATATTTCCTTTGGTATTGTACGACAAAGCAGACAAATAAATTGAATTATTTTTTGATTCGGAATTAGCGGGTGCAGAACAGATTTGGCAGATGATTGCCCGACATTGCTTTACGACGGGAATAACGGATCAAGTTTGCGGACGAGATTCCCGCGAGATTACCAGCCGAAGATATTGATGCGCCAGATGTCGTTCTTGGTGACGAAGATGATCAACAAGATCAGGAATACGAAGCCGACCTGTTGAGCGATGGCTCTTCCCTTCATCGAAACCGGACTGCCCTTGATCTTCTCAATCAGCAGGAACAGCAACTGACCGCCGTCAAGCACCGGTATTGGCACCAAATTAACGACGCAGAGATTTACACTAAGGATGGATGCAAGAAAGAGCAGCGGCAGAATTCCCTGTTTGGCGGCTTCACCGGCGGCTTGCGCGATGAACAACGGTCCACCGATCAGCTTTGATGAGACAGATCCGGTGATGACATCCCTGAGAAACTGGAAAATTTGCAAAACATAGAAATTGGCCATATCGAATCCGCCCTTGAGCGAACCGAACAGCCCCATGCTTTCATACTCGACTTGGCGCGCCACACCGATCTTACCGATTACTTCCACCTCGCCCTGCATATTCATGACCGTATCGGGGCGGGTAGTCGTAAATGCGTACATCGTGTCAGTACCGCGCTGCCAAGTGAGTTTGATCTCGGCGCCTGGCTTCACGGTCACAAGACCGTACATTTCTTCAAAGGTCGTAATCAGGGAGTCATCGACCGCGATGATTTTGTCGCCCGCTTGAATGCCTGCTTTTGCAGCGGGGTCGCCGTCAACGACCATGCCGATCTCGGAGCTTTGCGTCTGGATCGGCTGACCCTTGACAAGGTATATGCCGAACAACAAGAAGACGGCCAGGATATAGTTCATCGCTGGACCTGCAAATATCACCAGTGCCCGTTGCCAGGCTGGCTTCGACATAAATTCATACGGTCGACCGTGGATGTCGGCCTCATCGGGCTTCTCTCCTGACATCTTGACATATCCACCTAATGGAATCCATGAGATGCAGTATTCAGTGTCACCTCGACGGAACCCAATCATCTTTGGTGGGAAGCCCAACGAGAATGTCTCGACGCGAATGCCGCACCATTTGGCTACTGCGAAGTGGCCAAGTTCATGGACAAAGATGAGTAGCCCGAGGACGAATATAAAGGAGAGTATTTCAAGTATCACGATGGTATTAACGCCTTGGTCTTGCTAAAGTTCCTTGTTTGATGAGCGCTTCGGTGCCCTGTCGTACCGCTCTGTCGGCCTCCAACAGGTCGCCCAGACTTAATGACGATCCGGTTATGGCAATTCCGAGCGCCTCTTCTACTGTCGCCGGAATTTCCGTAAATTTAATCTCTTCCGCAAGAAAAGCTGCAACCGCGACTTCATTGGCAGCATTAAGCGTGAGTGGAGCAAAGCCTCCAGCGTGTAATGCGTTGTAAGCCAAGGATATCGACGGGAAACGCCGCAAGTCAGGCGGACCAAAATCAAGACTCAACAAAGATGAAAAGTCGAGGCGAGGCAGGTTTGTAAGCAATCGGTTCGGAAATTCCAGCGCGTAGGCGATTGGCAGTCGCATATCCGGCGGAGATAGTTGCGCCACTACCGAACCGTCATGAAATTGAACCATTGAGTGAACAATCGACTGCGGGTGAACAACGATTTCGATCGAGTCGGCATCGATGTCGAACAAGTAGTGTGCTTCGATTACTTCAAGGCCCTTGTTCATCATCGTCGCTGAATCGATTGTGATTTTGCTACCCATGGACCAATTGGGATGTCGCAATGCTTCTGCGAGGGTGATGTCTTCAAAAGTCTCGAAAGGTCGAATTCGAAATGGCCCACCGGAGCTGGTGAGTAGCAGTTTCTCCACTTCGGCATGCTTTCCCGACTGCAGACACTGGAAAATTGCCGAGTGCTCCGAGTCGATTGGCAGAATAGCCGCGCCCTTGCGAGCGGCGGTTTCGCGGAGCAATTCGCCTCCCGCAACCATCGATTCTTTATTGGCGAGTGCAAGGTTGAGTCCGCGATTGAGCGTATGGAACGAAACTTCGAGACCCGCTGAACCGACAATGGCGTTCACCACTAAGTCACAATGAAGACTGTCAATTAGCGTCGAGATGCTGTCTCGCCCGCAGTGCAAGTGCATTCCGGCAGGAAGCACTAATTGCGCAGCCGAAGCTGCGTCTTCATTGAATAAATGGATACTTTCAACAGCAAACTCCTGCGCCTGTTCGAGCAGGAGTTTGTGATTCTGATTGCTGGAAAGCAGCACTATTTCATAGCGCTGTCGATTCTTGCGGACGATATCGAGCAGGCTCGCACCGATTGAGCCGGTGGAGCCGAATACGGCAATTCGTCTCACTTCTTGACGGAAGCCTTGATAATCTTGACCGTCTTTAACGGGCGATCGGGAGCGGGATTGCCCTGCGGGTCAAGCTTGACATCCGCACCGGCTTCCTTTTGCTTCAGTAGTTCAGCCTTCCAAGCGGCGTCGCGCTGAATGCGACCCATATTGCCGGATGTCGGTGCCTTGCCGATCTTCTGAACGACATCGAATCCTTTGATCGTGTTGCCGAAGACCGTGTACTTGTGGTCAAGGCTGGGTTGCGGTGCCAGGCAGATGAAGAACTGGCACGACGCCGTATTCGGACCCTGTGGTGAGCGTGCCATCGAAAGGGTACCGGCATGATGAAGCGAATCATTGAATTCGGCTTTCAAATATTTGCCGGAGTCACCCATGCCGGTACCGGTCGGGTCGCCACCCTGAATCATGAACCCAGACATCACGCGATGGAAAATCACGCCGTTGTAGAAGCCCTTGTTGGTGAGCTCCAGGAAATTGGCGACGTGTTCGGGAGCAACGTTCGGGTAGAGTTCAAGTTCGATAGTGCCTTCCGTTGTCTCAAGGACAACGACCGGGTTCTTGGTCTTTGCATCCTGGGCATTGATAGTCATAAACATAGCCATCAGTAAGATCATCACTTTCAGGGTAAACTTCATTGCGGTCCTCTCTTCATTTTGATAGTGGGTTACCTGTTAACTTATAAATATACGAATTGATAGACTGCGTCCAAGACTGTAAAGTGTCAAGTGCCGTCTAATGTTCCAAGAGCCTATGATCACCTCTGTTATACATTCCTTGAGACCGTAGTGATCCGACTAATCTAAAGACAATGGCAATGGTTGTGATGTCTCAAACAGACGGGGTGAATGCAAACGAATGTTCACTTGGGCGCGACTGTGGCGCCCTTACTTGTGCTTCTTGATAATTTCGAGGCGATTTTTCGCCTTCTCACGGGAGTGCTTGGCGAGTTCGCGGTCGGTCGACGACAAATCCATATTGAGAAGACCCTCGGCGCGCTCCAATTCCTTCATGGCGCGGCCGTGATCAATCTCGTGAACGAACTCGGCGGTGTCCGCAAGAATCGTCGCCTTGTTATTGGAGACTTCGATGAAGCCGCCTGATGTCGCCATCCAGAGCTCTTTGTTGTTCCGGTCACGAAACTTAATCTCGCCGACTTTAAGCGTGGAAATCAATGGAGCGTGATTGGAAAGGATGCCGAGATAGCCTTCGCCTCCCGGCACCACCAGCGATACGACTTCGTCTTCAAAAAGGATTCGTTCCGGAGAGACGATCGACAACTTGAACGACATTATGCTTTTCCTTCACGCATCTTCTTGGCTTGATCGCGAGCTTCATCGAGACTGCCGACCATATACAACGCCTGCTCCGGCATATCATCGCAATTGCCGTCGATGAGTTCACGGAACGAGGCAATGGTGTCTTTGAGCTTAACGTAGCGACCCTGACGGCCGGTAAACTGTTCAGCAACAAAAAACGGCTGGGACAGGAAGCGCTGAATCTTGCGTGCACGCGAGACGATGATCTTCTGGTCTTCCGAGAGTTCGTCGATACCGAGAATCGCGATGATGTCCTGCAGATCTTTGTACCTCTGCAAAATGTTCTGTACGCCGCGGGCGACGTTGTAATGCTCGTGGCCCACAACGTTCGGATCAAGAATCCGCGAGGTCGAATCGAGCGGATCGACGGCTGGGTAGAT
>CAUJJY010000245.1 GCA_963205155.1 Candidatus Zixiibacteriota bacterium
GGCGACAGTTGAGCGCGGTCTGCGCAAACAGATGCTGGCGCGGGAAAATATCCACCTCAAAGAACAACTCGCCCTCTTCAAGATCGCCGAAGCCATGGGCTCAACGATTCATCTCGGAACGGCTCTCAATCAGGTGCTCCGCCTGACCATCAAAGAATTCAACGCCGACGGCGCATCCATACTATTCAATGAAGGCGCCGACACTACTCGATTCGTCCTGCAAGCCATTCAGACCGTGCACCTGGTTGAAGTCGACCGCGAATTCCTCGAAGGCCGCACGCATCACTCGCAAATGGCCGCCGATTCTCGCGTCGTTGAAATCGAGAATCTCTATCAGGACGCGCCAAACGAAGGCGACGCTCTCAGCCAGACCCAGATCAAGACTTATCTGTCGTGCCCGCTTCTGATTCGCGGCCGCGTGATCGGCATTCTCAATATTCAAAGACAGAGCCATTACCGCGAGTTCGCCACCGGCGAATTACAGTGCCTGAAGGTCATCGCCTCCAAGGCGGCTTACGCAATCTCCAATTCCAAACTCTATGACGATCTCGAAAAAGCTTACTTGTCAACCATCATGGCGCTTGCCAACGCAGTGGAAGCTCGCGACCGCTACACCTCCGGTCACACAGTGCGCGTCACCTATCTCGCCGAATTGATCGCCAAGGAACTCGGCTGGGAAGACGACCGCATCTTCATCCTGACCATGGGCTGCTCACTGCACGACATCGGCAAAATCGGCGTACCCGACTCGGTGTTGAACAAGCCGGGTAAGTTGACCGCGCAGGAAATGAGCATCATGCAGCGCCATCCCGAAGTCGGCGCTCGTATGATCGAAGGCATCGCCTTCCTCAAACCGTGCGCTCCGTTCATCATCTCCCATCACGAGCAGTGGGACGGTTCCGGCTATCCGCACGGACTCAAAGGCAACGGCATCCCGATCGAGGGCCGCATTCTGGCCGTCGCCGATACCTTCGATGCCATCGTCACCGACCGCCCGTATCGCCGCGGCAAATCGATCGAAGCAGCAATTCAGGAACTGCGCGACTTCGCCGGCCGCCAATTCGATCCTGATGTCGTGGAAATTTTCGTTGAAGCGATCCGCAAGAATCGCGAGAAGCTCGATATTATCTACAATCTCGAAGGTGATGTCGAAGAGCCTAAAACGGCACCGGTGAAAACGTCAGTATAAAAATCGCCATCGCCGCCCAGCCGATCCATCGGCTCTTGCGGTCCAGCGGCTCATAATCATTCAGCGTCGGCGGATGTTTGAACTTGATCACGAGAAAAATCATCACCGCCCAAATCCACCAGCCTTCCCACATCATGCCAAACCCGACCAGCGCCAGGAACGTCAATCGCGATATCCAATAATGATAACGCGGCGACAAAGCGTACACAATATGCCCGCCGTCAAGCTGTCCCACCGGCAATAGATTCAGCGCCGTCACCACTAACCCGACCCACGCCGCGAATATCATCGGATTGTCCTGAAGATAAATGTTGTACCCATCCGGTGCGGGCTGTGCCCACACCAGCGCTTCCAGAATGCGCATGATCAGCGGCTCAATCAAATTGCCGATCGGAGCAATATCCACCGGCACCTGCCGGTAGGTAACATCACCCAGTGCGATCGCCAACACGACAACCGCCACGACGAACCCCGCAATCGGCCCGTAAGCGCCAACCTCTAGCAGGTCACGCCTCGATGTAAACGGCGAGTTCGATTTGATGAATGCCCCAAACGTTCCGATCAATGTTGGCGCCGGCAGAAAATAGGGGAGCGATACGCGAATGCCCCTTCTGCGCGCCGCCAGGTAGTGTCCGAATTCGTGGAACAGTAATATCAGTAACAGTGGAATCGCAAACTTCTGCCAGTGCCAGAATACGCTGGCATCGGAAAATATTCTGGGTCCGTCGGTAAACAGACCCGGCAGAATCGACACCGATGCCGCCGTCGCAATGAACAAAACTATATTCAGCCACGGAATCCGCTTCGCAGCCGGGTAAATACTCACCTGCGCCGTCGTCCCCATCAGGTGAAGCTTTACCTTGTACCCGAGTTCCAGCAACTCCCGCGATAACGACGCTTGCCAATTGTCCTCCGTCGTCGCAGTCGTACCGCGAATAATCACCTCGTCGCGCCGCGAATAGTAACCGTCGACACTCATGTACCGGCCAACTACCGCGATAATTTCGTTCACTGCTGTTTCACTTACACTGGCTCTCATCTGCATATACCTTCAACAACTAATCTATCGGCACAGTTCCACCCGCGCAATATCCCCGTTGCTTCAGTTTGTAGGTCAGGAGCCCTCCGCCCCTGACATCGCCTGAAAGGCGCGTCACTCCGCGTAGGGGCGCAGCATGTCGAAGATCCCGTTTGCGGGGCTGCGCCCGCTCGTGCCAAAGGCACGATCCTTACTCCGCGTCGGTTTGTAGGTCAGGAGCCGTGCGCCTCTGACAACCTCCCGTCATTCCGAGCCCAGCGAGGAATCCACTCATTGCGCCCCTGCCGTCCGCGTCTGCCGCATCAGGCACCCCGGTCTCTATAACACCGTCATCCCCGCGAAGGCGGCTGCCGAAGGCGTCCAGTTCTTGTTCTGTGCGCGGCAAACTACGCCGTCTCCCGTCTCTTGTGCGCGCGAATGCCCGCATCTGCGCACTTCCATCGGTAATGATCGGGAAGAGAATTGTCATTCCGAGCCGCTTCGCAGGCGAGGAATCTGTGAGTACCTAAGCCTAAGCCCTCTGCTACTGCCGAAGGCTCCACCACCGGCGGCGATCAAACTTATTTCCCCGTTCGAGAGGGGTGGCTCCGAGCCGAAGAATGAGGCTCGAAGACAGGGTGTGTCCTCTCACCATCACGCTATATCCCGTGCGCGGCAGACGTTTTCGTCTGCCCGTTCGGAGCACAAAAAAACAGGGGCCTCGTTTCCGAGACCCCTGTGGTCTATCTCTAACAGAAAACTGTCAGATTAGAACTTGAATGCACTCTTCGGAGGAGCACCACCGGTGAAGTAGTAGGCCGCCAAATAAGAGCAATCGTCGCCGTCAACATCGCCATCGTTGTCAACGTCGCCAAGGTGCTTGAACGGAGCCGGACCAGGTGAGCCAGGAATGTTCACATAACGTGACAGTCTGACAAGGTCGCGGAGATCGATGAGGTCATCATTGTTGACATCACCGCGGGCAAAACCGGCATACTTGTTCACGAACTTGCTCAAGATTTCAGAATCTTGTGCAAGGTTCGCGGAAGCATTGAATCCATACACCGCGTAGCCATAGGTCTTAACGCCGAATCCTGCGATGTCGGCCTTACCCCAAGCAGCGATCGTGGACTTGTCCGGTCCTGCGCCGTCGATCATAGCATCGTAGGCGCCTTCCGGAAGACCATCAACAAACGCGAACAGCGAGTCGAGGATACATTCCGGACATGGAGCGCTCGGATACACAACTTCAGAATTCTCAATGGTTCTGGCGTTGTACATCGGATCCGTCTTCGTACCGTCTGGCCAGTAAGAACCGTTCAACGGGATACCCATGAAACCGCGCGCTTGCGAGGTTCCGTTACCCTGATAAACAAATCCCTTAGCCGGATCGCCGAAGCCGACATCCAGCGGATCCCAGTCTTGGATATTGCCATAATACAGGCCGTTGATCGGTCCCGCATTACGATTGGCCATATCTACTACGATCAGCTTGAATGCGCCGAAATCAGCACCGTAGGTACCGACTTCACGATAGGTGATTAACAAGCCAATTTCCGGTCCAGCCTGATGCGGCCAAAGGCCGGCACCCTGCAATGAATCGATCATGGCAAATGTGCAAAGGTCACCAACGGTGTTAGCGTATGAAACACCATTGTTAGTTGTGTACTCGACAGGGAGGGTGATACCAAAGTCGCAACCACCACAGTCACCATTAACGAACGGTCCCACATAGAACGGGAACAGGAAGCCAAAGCCGGCAGGAACACTGCTTGCATCTGGATTCCATGCTGCATCGTCCATGGAGGTCATGAAGAACATGCCGCCGCTATAGGGCATCGAACCGTCGCTTGAACCGTCGAGCGTGAACTCGAAGGAGACAGCGCCATCAGCCAAACGGCCGAAGTTCGTGTACCACTCGCCACCGCTCGTGCCGAATGCCATACGTCCAGTGTCCTTCGGACAGTATTCGTACGGAATCTGGTATTCGATGATGGTCTGCGGTGAGGCAAGCGGGAACTGAAGGTTGAAATCCGGATCATCCGAATCAATGTACACATAGAAATAGTTCGGAGCCAGGAAGTTCATTCCTGAACGATCGAACTCAAAGGTAAACGACTGACCAAGTCCAGCCGCGACGCCAAAGTTAACTGTAGCGCCGGCGGAGAACGGACTTACCCAATCAACCCATGTCGGTTGAGCCAAAGCTGAAGAATTGGCTTTCGAAGCCTTGATATCGGCATTTCTCGTCGAGGCGAGGACTTCGCCTTCGGCGTCCATAACGACATTAATGGCTGCGCCCTTCAGGTTGGCAGTCGCCGGCTGACGATACATCATCTCGTCGACTGTGTAGTCGATAAGATTGTTGGCCAGCATTTCGGCTTTCTGGGCAAGGGCCGGATTTACGGTGCTGATGCGTGCAGTCGGCGGATCGCCGGCTTCAAGCGTTGCGGTCACATTAAGAGTGGCGCAACCGACGTTCACGACAGCATCCATATCGGTTCTTTGTACCGGTGCAGCTTCAGAGGTATTGGTACCTGTGAAAGCAACCACAGCTTCCGGAACCGAAAGACGCGGGCGAGGACCGCCGTTCTTGAATGCAAACAGACCACCATTGGTCGTGTAGTACTCATAACGAGTGGCTACGACCAAATAGGTTTCACCCGTCGACGCGGTCGCGATGGCTGTACCATTCGGGATACCGGCGTCAAACGAATAATCAATGAGCTTGGCGCCGGTATTGCCGTCGGCAATAATCCAGTGACCAATACCATCATTGAGGCTGTATGCGCCATACACAACATAAGGATCGCAAGTTACGGCCGTCGACTGGAACACGTTGTTGTCGGCAAGGCCGGAAGTACCGCCGTTGACCCACACGGTGCTGTTAGCAAAGCTGACAGCGCGAACGCCGCGAACGGTCGCGTTCGCAGTGTTGAAACCGTTGGTCAAGCTGGAGAAGTACGCCATGTTACCGCCAACCGAAGTATTACCACCGAACGAGTTGGCGCCAGACAGGAAGTACTGGGCCCAGTTCGGAACGCCGGTCGTGGGATTCAGGTTCTGGCGATAGCCAGTAGCGTCGCCGCTAAGGCCGTAAGCAAATGAAGCCTGAATAAACAGGTTGTCGCAACGGAACGCCGGAGCCGAAGCAAAGCCGTCATGAAGCGTCGGAATGTTCGGGCTTTCGAAGTTCCAGTTGTTTGCAAATCCGCCGCCCGGGGTCACCGAACGGACGCCGCCAATACCAGTGGTGGCATTGGTAAGGTTCGCAGCGTACGCGATGAACAACTGGTTTCCATCAGTTGACGGAGCACCGGTGATACCGGGCTTCAGCAAGTTGGAAGTCAGTATCTGCGCAAAGTACAGATTCGCACCTGTCGTAGCGTCCAAAGCATAAAGCTGTCCGTTAGCGTCGCCGAAGTAAACTTCGTTGCCGCGAACGATATTACCGCCGTAGGTCGTGAGGCCCGGAACGCCCGGAAGCGGGTTTCCAACGCCAAGACCACGGGCCCAAATCAGAGCACCGGTCGCAAGGTCGCCCTTAAGGAAACCTCTAAGACCACCGGTACCGATATAGAACGCACCGCCGTCAATCGTAATCTGCGAACGCAGACCCGTGTTGATTGCAGTAGCGTAACCAGGAAGCACCTTGGTATCCCAAGCCAGAATACCCGTAAGCAAATTGACAGCCTGAATGCGGTCATCATGCGCACAAAGTACAAGGTCATTCGAAATGACCGGGCTTGAGAAGTTGCTCGAAGTATTACCAACAAACGACCACGCACTCACGATACCGCAAAGGTCGCCGAGATAAAGCTCGGACTGGCCGGTACGGGAATAATCGTGCGAGAACGTCGGCCAATCATCGGTCGCCGAGCAAACGATCGGGCAGAAGCCCGGAGGCAGACAGCAGCGGTCAACGTTGATCAAGAAATCAACATCAACACCCCAGCTGTTAGCCATCAACCACCACTGGCCAAGATAATATTCCACTGATCTGCCGGAACCGCTGTTGCCGTCGTCCGAAAGGATCGCCAGTACGTCGGTCGGGTTGTTCAGAATCGTGGTGTAGCCAATATGGTAGTCACCGGCAAGGATCAAGTTCGCCGGCGTCACATCAATTGACGTGAAGGTCGGGAAGAAATCAACTACCGGATTGATAAGGTACGAGGTGATTACGGACGTCGGATACGTGCCGTCTGAATTCCAAATATTAACCTGGGCACCCGGTGCACCGATCGAACCGGTAGCATCAAATCCAAGGTTAACGGTCTTCAGCGAGCAATACTCAACGTTCGTGAATCTCTGGTTGCGGAATTGATCACCGTAAGCATCCGGTTCCGGCCAATAGTAGAACGGCGTACCGGCATAGTTTACGTTGTCGCAGGCATTGGTTGCCGGCGCGCAGCAATAATCAACTTCCATCATCCAGTTATCATCGTAACCAGGATCGTATGTGGCCATGAAGTCCCAGGTCAAACCGTAGTCAAGCGACGCGGTTCCACGAAGAACTCCACCTTCCGGACACAGAGCCGGAACTTCGCCTTCGTCACCCACTGGATTATAATCTTCAGCCGGATTGACGACAACGAAACCAACATGATAATCTTGGTTAGCAGCCATGACGAGGTTAAGCGGAAGAAGGTTCACTGAAGTAAAGCCACCAAGCGTGATGCTGGCATGCGGTACAAAGACCGTGCCAAGCACTGCGCCCGGGAGACCCGACGCGTCATTATACACACGAACGTTCACACCACCGGTATAACCGGCAGCGCCGAACGACGAGATATAGAAGCGGAAGGTCTTAAGCGTGCAAGCGCCAACCGAAGTAAAGCGCTGGGCCGGAGTGAAGCCGGGCCAACGATACGCCGGTGAGCAATGCCAAAGCTGGGTACTGCAATCGCCGCCGCCACCCGGATTCGGGTCGTAACAGCAGGTTTCAATTTCCTGCACCCAGTTAATGTCACCACTAACGAATACTGCACCGTTACCATACCAATCCGGTGAAATCCACAAGCTCGTC
>CAUJJY010000246.1 GCA_963205155.1 Candidatus Zixiibacteriota bacterium
GCAATAGTCGTATACTCTGGATTGTTAAAATGAAGGAGTGTCGATTATGATGGTACCATTTCATAAATATCACGCACTGGGCAATGATTTCATCGTTGTGCACAGGCGGCTTTCCAAGTTAACTCCAGCGCAAATCCCAAAGATGGTGAAGGCAATTTGCGACCGTCACGACGGTGTCGGGGCGGATGGAGTCGTGATGTATGATGAAGTGCGCGGGCGATTTGTGATGCGCATCTTCAATGCCGACGGTGGAGAGGCCGAGATTTCGGGGAATGGGCTGCGAATTTTGGCGCATCACATCTACTCCTGCGCGGAGGCCAAGCAGAAGCGGTTCGCGATCGAGTCGGCCGTCGGCAATAATGAGGTTCGTATCATTTCAAATAAGGCTGAGCAAGTTGTCAGCAGTGTGACGATAGCGGCGCCGGTGTTTCATGCCAAAGGAATGCCGATGAAAGTGCGGTCGCGATATTTCATACATCAGCCTTTCAAGACGGCGACGGGCGAGTTGCTCGGGACTGCGGTCAATGTTGGGAATCCGCATATTGTGTTTTTCGTGGACAATTTCGATTTCGACTGGCGAGCTTTCGGCCGAGAAGTCGAGGTTGACAAGCGATTTCCACAGCGTACTAATGTTGAGTTTGCCGTGGTCAAGTCGCGCAAACGTGTCGAGCACCGGATTTGGGAACGGGGAGTGGGCGAGACCTCGGCATCCGGCAGCGGGGCGGCCTCAACGGTGGCGGCGGGCATTATCAACGGGTTGTTGGACAACGATGTTGCCGTGATGGAGCCGGCCGGAAAGCTGCAAATTCGCATCGACTCACTGGATGGACCAATCAAGATAACCGGACCATCGACATACATTTGCACCGGGGGGTACTGGTTTAATCGCAATGCGAAAAATCGTCGCTGATTACATCATCGATCTAAAGCTCATCACCCGCAATATCCACCTATTCCTGTTTGGCGGCCTGCTAATGGGACTGCTGGTGGCTTCGATGCAACTCCTGATGAATCTTTACCTCAAGGACATGGGCTTTGGCGAGTCATTTATCGGGCGGACGCTGTCGTTCAATGCATTGGGCGGCGTGCTGGCGGCGTTGCCGGCGGCATATCTGGCGGCGCGATTTCACATCAAGCCGATACTGATCGTATCGACGATTTTGATGGCGGTGGCGTTCTTTGCGATGGGGCATACGGATTCACAGGCCGTCATCTTGATGGCGGGGTTGTCCTTCGGATTCTTTTCGACGATACGCGGAATCATTGCGGCGCCTTTTATCATGCGCAACAGCAGTGAGCGGGAGCGGATGTTGGTCTTCACCGCGAACTACTCGTTGTGGATGGTGGCGGCGATTATCGGGTCATATATGGGCGGTTGGCTGCACGATTATTTTCTGGTTTATTTCAATGGTACAGTGGCACCGGCTGAACTGGAAATTTATGCCTACCGTTATGCGATGCTGGTGACCTCGATTGTTGGCCTAACCGCGATCATACCGTTCATGTTCATCAAGGCCAAAAAGCCGGCGCCGGAGGAAGTCGCGAGGGCGTTTTCCTGGAAGGTTCTCAAAGCCAACTGGCGGCTATTGTTCAAGCTGAATGTGCCGTTTATGCTGTTGGGTACCGGTGCGGGCCTGATCATTCCGATTCTGAATCTGTAATTTCGCGAACGATTCCATCTCAATGCCAACCAAATTGGAGTTTATTTATCTATTTTAAGCATTGTCATGCTCTTCGCGGTGATGCTGGTTCCGATACTTAAGAAACGTTTAGGCTTTATCAAGACTGTGGTAATGACCGAACTGTTGTCGATCCCGTTTATGCTGGTTTTGTGCCTTACTAATGATCTGTCGCTGGCTTTTTGGGCATTCCTGTTTCGCGGGGCGTTAATGAACATGGGGAGTCCGGTGACGACAGGCTTTATGATGGAGGCGGTTCCGAACGAAATGCACGGAATCGTCAACTCGTTTTCCAGCATGTCCTGGACGGTGGCCTCGGCGATTTCGACACAGATTGGTGGGGCCATTATCGAGACAAGCGGCTTTGAGACGTCGTTTTATTGGGCGATTGGGCTCTACTTGGCGTCGGCATTCAGTTACTTCTATTACTTCTCGAAATGTGAGGTCCGCAGCGGCGATACGATTCGCATCGACCATGCGGCGATCCGCTAAATCTTATTGTCTGCGCGGCTAAAATCAGTATATATCTCATCAAGTGTCGCCCGCATGGGTGGTGCGGTGAGAAGTCATTTTTACCACAGGTAAGTACATTGAGCACGTTGGAAATCAAAAATCGCATCGCTGAATTAGTGTCGCCGCAGGTCGGAGTGGCGGCGGAAGAAATCGCTGGGATGTTTGAACTGCCAAAGCAGCCGGAACATGGCGACTTAGCGCTGCCGTGTTTCCGATTTGCCAAGCAACTGCGGAAGGCGCCGCCGGTCATTGCGAAGGAAATCTTCGATCAGAATTTTGCAACGGCTTTGCCAACAGGCATTTCGCGGGTCGAGCCATTGGGCGGATATATCAACTTCACGTTTGATACCGGTGCAACACTGGCAAATGCGTTGCAGGCAGTGCTGACCCAAGGGACAGAATTCGGGTCAACAAACGAAGGCGCCGGTAAGAAGGTACTGGTGGAATTCTCATCGGTCAACATTGCCAAGCCGTTCGGGGTTGGTCACCTGCGCACGACGATTCTGGGTGCGGCACTGGCAAGAATCTACGCGAAGCTCGGTTACGAGGTGATTCGGATCAATCATCTTGGCGATTGGGGGACACAGTTTGGCAACATGATTGCGGCTTATCGGTTGTGGGGACACGAATACAAGTTTACCGACCACCCGATTATGGATCTCTATCAGCTGTATGTACGCTATCATGCCGCTGCCAAAGAGGATGCTTCGCTGGTCGATAAGGGCCGGGAGGAGTTCCGCAAACTGGAGCAAGGTGACAAGGAGAATCATGACTTGTGGCTGCGATTCATCGAATACAGCATGATTGATTTCCGGCGCGTCTACAAGATGCTCAATGTCGAGTTTGACTATTACACGGGAGAGGCGTTTTATCGCGACAAGATGGACGCGGTCATCAAGCAACTTGAGGATAAGAAACTGCTCAAGCAAAGCGAAGGTGCGACGATTGTCGACCTCGAGGAATTCGGATTGCCGCCGTGTTTGATCAAGAAATCGGATGAATCAACGCTATATGCGACGCGTGATTTGACGGCGCTGCTTTATCGCAAAGAGCATTTCAACTTCGACAAGATTCTGTATGTCGTCGGTTCGTCGCAGAAACTGCATTTCCAGCAGTTTTTCAAAGTAGCCGAACTGATGGGGAACGATTGGGTCAAGAACGCGATCCATGTCGAATTCGGCTGGGTGAAATTTGGCGATCAGGCGATGTCGACGCGCAGTGGGAAGCTGGTGTTTCTTGAAGATGTCATAACGCAGGCCACGGCATTGTCCCGTGATATCATCAGCGCTGAGAA
>CAUJJY010000247.1 GCA_963205155.1 Candidatus Zixiibacteriota bacterium
GAAGGTGTCTGGACCAATTATGATTTTGTCCCTGGTGACCGTGTCATATATTTTGAAGACTTCTCTAAGACTCCAGTGGGCGATTTCCCGCAGCGCCTGCAGTTCATATCCGGCAATATGGAGGTTGCTGAATGGCGCGGCCAAAGATGGCTGCGTGCCGCTGATGACGCCAGATTTGAGATTCCCCTGAACGAGCCTCTTCCACAAAGATTTACATTGGAATTTGATTTCTTTGGACCAACGAGCGCAAATACAATCGAAATCAAGGATGGTACTGACCTGCAGGAAGAGCACCATTGGTTGAGACTCTTCTGGTACCTTGGTTGTGGTCTTTACGGACCGAGTGGCGAAGTTGCCCAATCGGATGTACCAGCGCGTGCAAAAGAGAAGGTCGCGCATTGCCGAGTCATGGGAGACGGCAAGTACATCAAAGTCTATGTTAATGAGATCAGAGTAGCAAACGTTCCAAACTCCACATTCGGGAGGTCCTCAAGTCTGCCGGCTCACATCTGGGCGAGCGAGACTGACCCCGCTATGATCACCAATATTCGCATCGCGGCGGGCGGAAAGAGAATTCTCTATGATCAACTCATGGCCGACGGTAAGGTTGTGACGCAAGGAATTCTATTTGCTTCGGGCAGTGACGAAATTCGGGCCGAGTCGACACCGACGTTGAAAGATATCGGTACGATGCTCAAGGATCATCCGGAACTCAAGATTTCGATTGAGGGCCATACTGACAATGTCGGAGATGAAGCCGCTAATCAGGATTTGAGCAAGAGACGCGCTGCGTCGGTCAAGGCTTACTTGATGGAAAAGTACTCCATTGAAGAAGCTCGTCTGCAATCACAAGGATTTGGCGAGACAAAGCCCGTTGACAGCAACGACACACCAGAAGGTCGACAGAATAACCGTAGGGTTGAACTAATCAAGCTTTAGTATAGACCCCAATTCAAAGCCAACAGAACGGCTGGGAAGTGAATCCCCGGCCGTTTTTTTTCTTGCCCAATACTAAATCATTGACAAATGAGATAAATCTTGTATCATTAATGTAACGTACGAACACAATTCCACAACAATTAGTGCAGTCGTTGAAATAAACGCCATAAGTGATTGTTTGACTGCGCAATACGAGCTGCTCACGTCCAGTATTATTGTCTGAACTTATCAGGCTGCTAACAAAGGAGAATAGATGATTAGTAAGCTAATGGTGTTTGTATTACTCACCATATTGTTTTTCTGTCCAGCGCTTTTTGGACAAATCACGATTAATCAGAGTGATTCGCCGAACAACATCGGCGCTATAAGCCGTTCGACCGGTATGACTCAATTTCCAGTTCAGACCTTAGACTGGCCAGCTCTGTCTAGTGGCACAGGCGGTGGACATACATGGGATTTCTCAAACGTTGCATTTGATTTGGGATTTTACAGTTCGACAGTCGTCGCTGCCAACACTGTTCCAGGCAGCACCTTCTACCCCGGTGCCGACAAAGCTTGGACAACAGGAGGCCTGCAATCTTGGACATTCTTCAGCACACCGACAAATGAAATTCGTATGCACGGAACATTCTCCACCTTTGGAGTTGCGCCGAATCTGGATACGTTCAAAATTGTCTTTGAAGAGCCTTCATTGCAGTACAAATTTCCCGTCACTGGAAATAGTAATTGGATAACCAAGTGGCGGTACTCGTTGGACTACTTCGACCATGACACCTTGTTGTTCACCAGCACAGTTAAAGACAGTATCCAGTGGGTCTGCGACGCATGGGGTACAATCAAGTATAAGACCCGCCAAGTTTCTGCCATCCGTGCCAAGGGCACTATGTATATCACTTCGACGACCACTTACCCTGGTCAAACACCTATCGTAACGCAAACGTCTACCGAGCACCTCCAGTTCATGACCGTCGATTACAATGGTGGCGGAGTGTATGCAACCAAGTCTGTTACTCCGAGCGGAACTTCTTACAGCGGATCAGCCGACTACCGCTTCGTCCAAACAACTACGCCGGTGTACGAAGTAAGTTCGACGACTTTGCCATCGGACTTCACGCTGGGACAGAACAGCCCTAATCCATTTAATCCGGAAACATCGATTGATTACTCGATCGCCAAGAGTGTTCCGGTTAGGTTTGAGGTTTTCGATATTCTCGGTCGCACCGTATGGCATGAGGACTTCGGAATTCAGGCTGCCGGAAACTACCAAATCCACTGGCGTGGCCATGACAGTTCCAATGAAGCTCTGCCTTCTGGTGTCTATCTCTATCGCCTGACAGCAGGTGAGAGAGCCGAGACCAAAAAAATGATGCTACTAAAGTAACATCAGTCCCAGATTGGCAATTGAGGGTGTTTCGTAATGTTGAAGCACCCTCTTTTTATTTGGAGAGCAGGGTAAGGACCGTAAATTATTCCATTCTATTTTCTTGCGTTTTACACCCCAATTTCGTAAATCGTCTGCCGCGATAGCCTGACGGGTTCGCCACATTAGAAAGGCCGACGTGACTGGTTTCATCAATCTCTTAGCCAATAATCCGCTGTTGCTGCTTTTCACCGTAATTGGTCTTGGCTACTTAATCGGTAACATCAAAGTATTCGGATTCAATCTCGGCATTGCCGCGGTCCTGTTTGTCGGCATTGCCTTTGGCGCGATTGATCATCGCCTGAACTTGCCGGAATACATTTACGTCCTCGGCCTGGTCGTTTTCGTCTATGCTCTCGGACTACAGGCTGGCCCTGGCTTTTTCTCTTCATTTCAGAAACGCGGTGTCCGCTTCAGCATCATTGCCGTGGCAGTGTTGACCGGCGCAGCTCTCTTGGCAGCACTTCTGGGAAACATCCTCGGGATGTCCGCGCCGAGTATTGCGGGACTGTTCTGTGGTTCGCTGACGAATACTCCAGCGCTCGCAGCAGCCGTTGAGGCTGTCAAGGGTTTGTCGGGATCAATTCCTGTCGAGATGAGAGAAACTTACATTAACAGCCCCGTCGTTACTTACGGACTGGCTTATCCCTTCGGTGTGTTTGGAGTCATTCTTTGGCTCTTTGTGTTTTCGAAGTTCTTTAGAGTCGACTTTGCCAAAGAAGCCGCGGATCGCTCATCTTCCGAAGCCCCAGAAGAAATCATCAGCCAAACATACAAGATCACCAATCCCGCTGTGAACGGCAAAACCGTCGATGAGGCGTTTCAATTGTTGGGCAATCCGGGATTTGTTCTTAGCCGAATTAAGCGTGGAGAAGAAGTCTTCATTGTTGCGCCAGAAAGAGTACTGCAGATGAACGACCTCGTCGTCGCAGTGGGTACTAATACTTCTCTGGTACGCGCTCACGTGTTGTTCGGCGAGGTGTCCTCGGAACAGGTCGCGCAACGCCGCGATGATACCGCATACACGCAACTGTTCGTGTCCAACAAGCAGGTAGTGGGGAAGTCGATCCGCGAGCTTCGCGCTGAACATCACTTTGAAGGCGCAATAACTCGATTGAATCGTTCTGGCGTCGAATTTATTACAACTCCCGACACAATTCTGGAAATGGGCGACCGCATTCTCGTAGTTGTCGCTCGCCAGCAGAAGGAACAAATCACCAAGCTTTTTGGCGATTCGGTTCAGTCGCTCTCCGAAACCGACTTTCTATCTCTTTCGCTTGGAATCGTGCTGGGTGTTTTTGCTGGTATGATTCCTTTTCCGCTGCCGGGTGGAGGCATTTTCCGACTTGGATTTGCCGGCGGTCCGCTCGTGGTCGGATTAATCCTCGGGCGTCTTGAACGCACCGGACCTATACAATGGGGATTACCGCATGCGGCAAATCTTGTGTTGAGACAACTCGGGCTCGTCCTGTTTCTTGCCGCTATCGGAACTAAAGCTGGATTCGGCTTTGGGGCAACTTTTCAGGCCGGTTCGTGGGGTTTGTTCCTGGCAGGTGGATTGATTACGACGTTTGCGACAATCACAACCATCATCATTGGCTACAAGTACCTCAAACTGCCGATGCTTGGAGTGATGGGGATGATGTCCGGCATCCAAACCCAGCCTGCGTGTTTGGCTTACGCAAACCAGCAAGCCAAGAGTGACCTGCCGAATGTCTGGTATGCGACCGTCCAACCCGCATCAATGATAGCCAAGATCATGCTCGCGCAGATCATTGTAACTACGCTCATTCTTTGATGACTCACTTCGCAGATCAGAAAACTAATTAATGGAGTCGCCACTTCTGCTCGCCGCTCTCTTTGTTGCGGCAATGATTGCCGGTTGGATTGACTCCATTGCAGGCGGCGGGGGGCTCATAACCTTGCCGGCGCTGCTGGCCGCAGGATTACCACCACACATAGCTCTTGGGACAAACAAATTTCAGTCGTCCTTTGGTAGCTTTACTGCAACCATGAATCACTATCGTCGCGGTATCATCAATGTTCGGGAGGCCATTTGGGGTGTGGTTTGCACTGCCATCGGGGCGGCTGCCGGTGCTTATGTCGTGCAAATTCTCGATTCGCAATTGCTCGAGAGAGTCATACCGTTCCTGCTCTTGGCAATCCTCGTCTACTTTATATTTTCACCCCGGTTGGGCGATCTGGACACAAAGCAG
>CAUJJY010000248.1 GCA_963205155.1 Candidatus Zixiibacteriota bacterium
TCGAATCTTTGGTTCGGATCCAATTACACAACCTATTGGAAGATTACTAACCCTGTGCTCAATCCGGTTGTAACTGTCAGGCCGCGAGTCAATATTCCCGCCTATCCATCGTCACCGCAGGCCGAACAGAAGTCCGGCGCAGGCGTAGGAACGCTTAGCTCGATGACGCAGGATGTGCTCTTCGGTCATGGAAAAGTCTACACGGCCGTCGTCCCGGGATTCAATTGGGGCAGCGGGACGGTCTGCGCTATTCGCGTATTGGGTATCGATACCGCCAGTTCATTGGCTGACGTCGACAAGGTTTTCGGCGCTGATAAGAAGCACTACTACTTCCCGGGAATCTACGTCGATCCTGCCGACCGGATCTTCCTCGGCTTCAACCGCTCGTCAGCCGAAGAGTACATCAGTATCTGGTATTCCGAAGATCTTTTGGCGACGAACAGCAGCCGCCTGCTCAAGGCGGGCGAGAGTGCCCGTGCTGGAGCGGCGCCTGTGCGTTGGGGTGATTATGCCGGAATCGGTCCCGATCCGATCGATCCCGAACGGGTCTGGATCAGCACCGAATACAGCGGTCCGTCACCCAATAATTGGATGACCTGGGTCGGACAAGTGCCGTCAGCTATCAGCCAGCCAAGTCTCGAATTGCCCGAAGATAACGCTGTCAGAAGAAGCCCGGTTGCTTTTGCCTGGGACAGCTTCAGCCCGGCCGATTCGTACCGGATTGAGATCGATGACGCTTCTGATTTCACTTCAATTGACCAGAGTGTAGTCGTTGACTCGAATGGAGTTACATTGTCTGGATTCACAGATCAGTTGAGGTATTACTGGCGGGTTATTGGCATCTCTGAATGCCCGAGTAACCAATATTCTTTTAACCGATCTTTCATCGCCTGCGCCTTCACGGCCGGTGATGCCGACGGGAATGCGATCGTGACCATCAGCGATGCCGTTTTTCTGATCAATTATATCTTCTCGGGCGGGCCGGATCCGATTCCGCTCATGTCTGCCGACACTAATTGTGATTCATTTGTTACGGTCACCGATGTCGTTACTCTGATAAACTACATCTTTTCAGGCGGTGTTGCGCCCTGCGATCCGTGTAGTTAGGGTAAGGGCAGTTCCGGCGCCGCGTCAGGAACCAAAAAATCTTGATTGTGGATTGCGTCGGTCTAATTATAATAGTAACAGCAAATCGCGAAAGTAATGCGTCCTTCATTATAAAGGTGAATTCATGACAAGAATCGTAACCGGCATTCTATTCGTACTGGCGCTGGCGACTTCCGACGCTTTCGCTGTGCGTCCCGACACCATCAAGGTCGAGGTCGACTATATGGTGGCGCCCGGCCATTCGCACAAGCTTCAGCAAGCCGAAGTCAATATGATTGTCCAGGCTTTTGCCTGCCAGGGCATCGTGATGGTAATCGAAGTCTCCGACTCGGTACCGCATACGGACAACATGACGGGAAACCCGTTCTTCTCCAACATGGCGGACGGCGGCTTTGGCTGGTACAAGCAGTTGTATATGGATCACCTCGGCGATCCCGGCTGGCACTACTGCATCATGGCGCACAACTACAATGGCGGTTCCAGTTCCGGTCTGGGTGAAATATTCGGCGATGACTTCATCGTGTCGCTTGGATCCTGGTCAGGACAAATCGGAACACCATTCGAGCGGGCAGCGACACTTATGCATGAGCTTGGCCACAATCTCGGCCTGCGCCACGCCGGCAATCAGGACGAAAACGCCATCGGACAATACAAACCCAACTATGCCAGCGTCATGGCCTACCGCTATCAGGTCGACGCTGTTCGGCGCGAGATGCTCTGCTCGGAACTGGCAATCGATACCTTGATTGATCTCAAGAATCTCGACTACTCCGACGGCACACGACCGCCGCTCAATGAATCTGCCCTAATCGAAGCCGACGGTATCGGCTACGGCCCGGTCGATTGGAATTGCAACAGTGTTATTGATGCCGCTCCGGTCTCAAAAGACCTGCGTGATTTCAACTGGTGCAGTTCAAATACGACACTGCAAACTCTGACCGATTATGATGACTGGGACAATCTGACCGACGTGACATTCGTTAAGCGCGCCGCGATTCACGAATCCGAAGAAGTGGTTCCTTGTATTTCGCGGGACGAAGTTGAAACTTTCCGGAAGAGCCGTCTCGCTTTGTGCGATCCGCCGATTGTCGAGGTCGAGCCATGTACTTATCAGTATGTCTGTCACGATGGCGACAACGACGGCTGGGGCGACCCCAATGATACATTGAATAATTGCGAGTCGGATAATTGCGGCACGACCTTCAATCCCGATCAGTCCGATGTCGATGGCGACAGCATCGGCGATGTCTGCGATCCGGATGCCGACAATGACGGACTTCTCAATGAAAACGATAACTGCGATTTGGTTGCCAACATTGGTCAGGAAGACGCCGATGCCGATCAAGTCGGCGACCCTTGCGATAATTGCCCGAGCGTCTTCAACCCGGCACAGCTCGATGAGGACGACGACGGCGTGGGCGATCTATGTGATGGCAACGTTCACATCTACACGACAACATTACCTGACGGCTACAACGGCGTGCCGTATTTCTACCAATTCGATGGCGCCGGAGGAATCCCGCCTTTGAATTGGACGATGCTGGGAGGCGATCTGCCGTTTGGATGCGTCTTCAATGGCGGCGCGGCTGGAACGGTGACCGGCACACCGACATTTAACGCGGTCTATTTCTTCACAGTGGAACTGCGCGATTCGCAGATTCCGTTCAATTCCGACACGGTGAGTGTGAGCGTGACGATCGTTAATCCGCCATACATGTGCGGCGACGCCGACGGCAGTCAATCGATTTCGATCTCTGACGTTGTCTACCTGATCAATTACATCTTCAGCGGCGGTCCGGCGCCTGATCCGATTCAATCCGGCGATGCCGATTGTAGCGGCGGTGTGACGATCTCCGATGCGGTGCTCTTGATCAACTACATCTTCAGCGGCGGTCCTGCGCCATGTTCTGCCTGTAAGTAAGTTGTATTGATATCACAGAAAACGTCCCGTGCCGACCTAATCGGTGCGGGACGTTTTTGTTTGTGGTCTATCGATTGATGTGACTTGATTCGAAAATTCGATTACAGAAACTTCGAGAAATCCAGCTTGATCGTCGAAGTCTTGGGAGTCAACTGCATGCACTCGATACCCGCCATCGTGAACATCTTGCGAGCCGCGATGAACAGGTCGTCATGGGCGTACTTGTCACAAAGATAAATGACCTTCTTGATACCAACCTGGATGATCAACTTGGCGCATTCATTGCAAGGGAAGAGGCTGACATACAGACGCGCTCCGGCAAGAGTCGCCTGTGTGCTGTTGACGATGGCATTCATCTCGGCGTGGCAGACGTAAGGATACTTCGTGTCGAGACGGCTGGCGGCTTCCCGATCCCACGGCAGTTCATCATCACTGCATCCAATCGGAAACCCGTTATATCCAATACCGACGATTTTATTCTTGTCACTGACGATGCAGGCGCCGACCTGCGTGCTGGGGTCCTTACTGCGCTGGGCCGACAGCAGGGCGACACCCATGAAGTAGTCATCCCAGCTTAGGTAATCTGTCCGTTTATTCATCGGGCTATATTACAAAATTGGAGTTCCGGAAACAATCGGTTTCGTGAGGGTCGCCGACCAACAATCTGTGGCTCTTAAAGTGTGCGTGCCATCCCGCAGATCGCTTGGCAATCACCCGAATCGGCTTAGTCAATCCCAAACAATTGCCGGTAGGGCCAAAATAGACAGCAACTACGCCGGAAAATTGCCCGGTTTGTACACTTTTCTGCGTTTTTCAGAAGATTTCTATCAACCTCCCGGGCAAAATCAGTTTAATTGTTCCCAGTACAGACATATGCGATACACTACAAGGAGGTGTAGGAATGTTGTTATTCGCAACAATTGGAATCCTCGGCTTCGCGATTCTCCTGGTCAGTTTACTCTTCGGGCATGACCAGGATCATGATTTTTCCGGGACTGATCATGATGCCTTAAGCGATGGCGATGGCGGACCATCAATATTCTCCATGAAGATGCTGGCCATTGCCATGGTCGGATTCGGCGTTACCGGATTCGGAGTTATTGCGGGTACCGATTGGACAATGCTGGTGGCCTCGCTGTTTGGAATGGGCGGCGCCGCGGTGATGGGGCTGATCGGCTTCACGATCATCAAGTCAGTCTGGCGGCAACAGGCGTCCTCGACAATCACCAGGGCGGACATCATCGGAGCGATGGGCCGCTTGATTGATGCGATTCCCGCCGGCGGAGTCGGGCAAATTGCCTGTAGCGTCAGGGGTCGTGAAGACACCTATATGGCGCGGACAAAAGACGGTCATACAATTCCACTCGGCTCTACTGTCCGGATCGTCGACAAAGTCGGCCAGCACGTCATTGTTGAAGAAGCGTAGACCAAAGACGACTATGATTTCTTTGTTATAAGGAGGATAAAGTGACTGAATTCTTCACCAATTTCATGTGGCCAATTCTGGGCTTCATCACGCTGATGGCGCTGTTGATATTGGTGCGCATCATGACGAGCTTCTATGTCAAGGTGCCGCCACATAAAGCTGCATTTTTCTACGGAGCAAAATCCGGCCAGAAGAAAGGCGCCGAGACATTAGTGACCGGCGCCGGAGTCTCTGCCGTTCGCTTGCTTCCCGCCGGGACTGTGGTTGTTACCGGCGGTGGTCGGTTGCGCAAACCGATCATTGAAGCCGTCGAGTTCTTGGACCTTTCGGAAATTACGCTGCAAGTCCAAACCAAGAATATGGCCAATAAAGACGGTGTGCTTATCACCGTCGAAGCGCTGGCGAATATCCGCTTCAAGGACGACGCCGATTCACTGCTGATTGCCGGTGGACGCTTCCTGGGCAAGACAGCTCAAGACATTCGACAGACGGCGCAAGAGACGCTTGAATCTAACTTGCGCGGCGTGATTGGGCGCCTGACGGTCGAAGAGTTGATCAACGACCGCGAGAAATTCCGTACTGAAGTTCTCAAGGAAGCGGGCGAAGATCTTGCGCGCCTGGGTATCCAGATCGACGTGTTCAATCCACAATCAATTACCGATACGCAGGGATACATCGAAGCGCTCGGTAAAAAACGTACCGCCGAAGTTCAGCGCGACGCTTCAATCGGCGAGGCGGAAGCACAGGCGGAAGCCAAGAAGCGATCGACAACCGCCGCCCAGCAGGCAGAGGTAGTCAATCAGGAGAACGAAAAGATCAAAGCTGAAGCAACCAAGCGAACCGACGTTGCCA
>CAUJJY010000249.1 GCA_963205155.1 Candidatus Zixiibacteriota bacterium
TTCTGAATCGAGGTCAATGCCCGATGCGACCTCGTTGCCGCCCATCATTCCGTACTCATGAAGCTTGTTGCGAAGTGTTCTGGGGTTGATTCCCAAGGCTTCGGCTGCTTTTGTGCGGTTGCCGTCAAACGACTCCAGAGCTTTGAGGATCATTATTTTTTCCATTTCGGCAATCGGCATGACTGTATCGGACGGTGAGTGGGCGTGCCGTGCCAGTTCGCCAAGGGCCAAATGACTCGGCAGGTCCGAATCCATGATTCTATCGGATTTGCAGAGAACGACAGCCCGTTCAATGTAGTTCTCGAGTTCACGAATGTTGCCGGGCCAGTGGTAATTCAGAAGTAGTTTCATCGCCTTTTCACTCACACCCTTCACGTCGCGCAAATTCTCGACGTTGAACTTGTGAACAAAATGCTCGACTAGCATCGGGATGTCATTGACTCGCTTGCGCAAAGGGGGCAATTGCAGCGGAATTACATTTAGGCGATAAAAAAGGTCCTGACGGAACTTGCCGGCAAGGATTTCTTCTTCGAGATTTCGATTGGTTGTTGCGACAATTCGGACATCGACCTTGAGGCTGACACCGGAGCCGACTCGTTCGAATTCGCGTTCCTGCAGCACCCGCAGAAGTTTGGCCTGAACGCTGGTCGGGATTTCGCTGACTTCATCGAGAAGCAGTGTTCCTCCGTCGGCCAGCTCGAATCTTCCGGGTGATTGTTTGATCGCGTTGGTGAAGGCTCCCTTCTCATGGCCGAAAAGCTCGGATTCGATTAGTCCCTCCGGAAGTGCTGCACAATTCAATTTGATGAATGGCCCATCCCGGCGCGGTGAATTGTAGTGAATTGCCCTTGCAATCAGCTCTTTACCGGTTCCTGATTCTCCGCGAATCAAGATGGTTGAACGCGATTTGGCGGCAGACGCGAGGTCTTCCAGAAGAGACAAAAGTGATTTGTCGGCGCCGACAATTGTACCGAGGTTGTACCGACTGCGAATTTCGTTGCGAAGGATGCGATTTTCGAACACCAACTGACGATGCTCAAGAGCTTTGTTCAAAGACATTTCAAGTTCGTCAGGGAGAACGGGTTTAAGAATATAATCAAACGCGCCCAGCTTCATCGCTTCGACAGCATCCTTGACGGTACCGTGAGCGGTAATCATCATGACTACTGTCTCTGGTGATTCGGTTTTGATCTCTTTCAGAAGCTCAATGCCGCTCATGTTCGGCATTTTGACATCCGAAAGAATTACATCGAATTCCACTGTGCGCACCAATTCGAGCGCGGTTGCGGCTGACGATGCTGTCTGTACTTCGTGTCCGAGTTTCGTCAGAACTGTCTGAAAAAACTCAATTACGAGAGATTCGTCATCGACAACTAAAATTGAGCGTTTTGTGTTCATAGTGGTCACCTCGATGGCAGCTCGATCGTGAATATCGAGCCTCTGGGGGGGTTGTTGGATACGACAATGACGCCACCGTGGGCGTCAATGACTTTTCGCACCAAGGCAAGGCCGAGTCCGGTGCCGCCGTCGCGAGTAGTAAAGAATGGGGTAAAGATTTTTTCTTTCATCGTAGCAGGAACACCGGCCCCCTGGTCAGCGATTGCTATGACAATGCCTAAGTCATGAATCGTCAGGGACACATCAATCCGCCCCCCTGCCGGCATCGATTCGTCGGCATTTTTGAGCAGATTAATCACGGCCCCGCTCAAATTCTCCCTATCAACCTTGCAAGTGCACGGCGCTTCCGGAAGCGCCAATGCGATTTCTGAACGGGAACCACGAGCGTTTAGATCGACCCGGAAAAAGTCGACGGTTTCTGTCAGCAACGAATTAAGATCGACCATCTGCGGCTCATGGCGAATGTCTCGAGCGTATTCGAGCAATGATGTTACAGACTTGTTTAGTTTATTAACGCCGTTAGTGATCTTTTCGACGTAATTGATATTCGGGTGGTCCTCACCGAGTTCCCGCTTCAGCAGTGCGGCAAATCCGGCAATACCTGATAACGGATTACGGACTTCATGTGCTACAACAGCGGCGACTTCGCCGAGAGCGGCCAAGCCCTTGACGCGGGCAATCTCATCTTCCATGCGCTTGAACTCGGTGAGATCAACAAAGACCTCAAGCGCACCAACAATTCTATTCTCGGCATCTCTGATGCAGGACGCGGATACCGAAATTGGGACTGACTCTCCGTCTGTTACTTTTACTTGCTTTTCAATAAGGCGATATGGTGACGCGCCTTTGAGGAGTTCAGTGAGTGATTGCTTGTTTGAGAGTGAATTACCGAAAACACTGCGATAATCTTCGCCGATGATCTGATTGGCACTAACACGCAGAATTTCGCAACCAGCCTTATTGACGGCATTGATCCGGCCATTCAGATCGATTGTGATAACGCCCGACGTAAGGGACTCCAGGACATTCTGCAGGAAGTTTCGCGTCTCAACGTTTTGTGTGAGACTCTGCAGTAATCTCTCGTTTGTGGCGGTCAATTCATCGGAGAGTCTCTGGTAGCGAGTTTGTAATGTCGCATACGAGTCGTTCAACTGCTTGATAGTATTATTGAAGCTGGCGAAAGTCTGATTGAAAACGGCCAGTTGGTCGTCTCCAATCGGTGCTTCGCTCTTTTCGGTACGTTCTTGCATAGTGTATAGAATAGCGAATTCGGTGGCATTTTATCAACAAAAACATTGGTGGGCGCGGAAAGACTTGAGAACGGGTCAGCAGGCGGCCCAGGGGGCCGCGCTGCTACTTTAGAAATACGCCATTATTTCCGAGGGGATCATATCCACGGGCGAAACAACGTCGGCTATGCCCGCTTCAATGACGGCGCGGGGCATACCGTAAACGATGCACGATTCTTCATTTTGGGCGATAATGTCCGCGCCTTTGGCTTTCATAGCGCGCATGCCGTCGAGACCGTCGTGGCCCATGCCGGTCATGATAACACCAAGCGACGATTGTCCACAGAATTCGGCAACCGACGCCATTAAGACGTCCACCGAAGGTTTGTGGAGCAGGTCTTGCGGTTTGTCCGAAAGCATGCACACGCCATATGTTGCAACCTTGCGAACGCTCATGTGACGCCCTCCCGGTGCGATGTATGCTATTCCTGGTTCGATGCGTTCACCGTCTTCGGCTTCCTTGACACGAATCTTTGAGAGCCCATCGAGGCGTTCGGCCAGTGACTTCGTGAACATCGGCGGCATATGTTGCACAATAACAATGCCTACCGGGAAATTTTTCGGAAGGATCGTCAAAACGGTTTGAAGTGCCGGCGGCCCACCCGTCGAGGTCCCGATTGACACTAGTTTGACTATTTTAGTCTTTTTTGGTTTCGAAACCAATACTGGAGGCGTGGCAATTGACGAGCGGGATGAAGTACCGTATTTGCGCCCCTTGCGTAATGCATATTGCGCCATCAGCGTACGGCGACGGCTGTGAATAGATCGGATTTTTGCGACGAGGTCAGCCTTGATTTTGACAATATCGAGAGAAACAAACGAATGTTGCTTGGGGATAAAGTCAACCGCTCCAAGTTCGAGGGCATCAAAAGTGATTTTGGCTCCTTCCGAGGTCAATGATGATACCATGATGACGGGTGTGGGTTGACGCTCCATAATTGCGCGCAGCGAGGCCAGTCCGTCCATTTTCGGCATTTCTATGTCCATCGTAACAAGGTCAGGCTTAAGTTCCATGACCTTGTCGAGTCCCTCCTGGCCGTTTACGGCAGTAGCGATGACTTCGATATTGGGATCATCGGCAACCATCATTTGGATGGCCTTCCGCATGAACGCCGAGTCGTCGACTACCAGAAGCTTAATTTTATCAGGCATTTCACTCCCCTTATTAATTCGTCATCGAAAATATTCCGACCGGATCGACGATTAACCGAACTCGCCCATCGCCGAGAATCGTTGCGCCGGCAATGCCGGGTGTCGTACCGAGGAATTCTCCGAGTGATTTAATGACAACTTCCTCTTGCCCAATCAGGCGATCGACCACGATGCCCAGACGACGATCGGCCATTGAAAGCACGACCACATAGCTTTGTTCAAGGTCTCGCAGTTTCTCGTGCTGATTGATCGGGAAGAACATCCGGCTAAGATCGATAATCGGCAAGACCGTATCGCGCAGCCGAATTACCTCGCGATTGTTGATCGAATAGATGTCATCTCGTGCCACTTTGACGGTTTCAAGAACCGACGACAGTGGCAGAATATAAAGGTCAGAGCCGGTTTCGACGAGCAGGCCCTGTACAATTGCGAGAGTCAGCGGCAGCTTGATAATGAATGCGGTACCCTTCCCTTTTTCCGACTCGATATCGATGATGCCTTTCAGCTTCTCGATGTTAGTTCGAACGACATCCATGCCAACACCGCGACCCGAGACGTCAGTGACTTTCTTGGCCAATGAGAAGCCCGGATGAAATATAAAATTGAAGATTTCGCGGTCAGACATGCGAGTAACTTCTTCCTGGGTGCTCAATCCGCGCTCGACAGCTTTGGCTCGCAGCTTCTGGGCATCGAGGCCGGCTCCATCGTCTACGACTTTGATGACGATGTTGGATCCCTCTTGACTGGCGATCAGATCAACGCGTCCACAACGAGCCTTGCCTGAGGCTTCGCGTTCGTCGGGAAGTTCAATGCCGTGGTCCACGGCGTTGCGAATCAGGTGAACCAGCGGGTCGCCTATCTCTTCGATCACCGATTTATCCAGTTCGGTCTCTTCGCCGGAGATATTGAGCTCGATCTCTTTTTCCAGAGAGCGGGAGAGATCGCGCACGACGCGCGGAAACTTATTGAAGACTTTGCCTACCGGTAGCATACGCATCTTCATCACTGCCATCTGCAGCTCCGAGGTGACGAAATTCATCTGGGACGTGACGTGGTTTAGCTCGTCTATCAGGGATTCGCCTTCGTAGCGGCCATTGATTCTGCCCGCCAGTTGTACCAGCGCATTTCTGCCGAGTACGAGTTCGCCCATGATGTTCATCAGGCTATCAAGCCGCTCGACGTCTACGCGAATCGTTGAATCCAATGGACGGCGCTGATCGGATTGCTGACGCAGCTGTGCCGGGTCGGGTCGGGAGCCAGATGCATCTGTAACGAGGTCTTCAACCGGGGCGCCTGTTCGCAACGGATTAATCGTGGTCGACTCGGAAACCACCTCCGCAGGCTCTTCCGATATCATTATGCTCTCAGTCACAGCCGACGCGGTCTTTTTCCCGGTGGGCGTCTTTTTAGCAACTGCGGTCTTGCCATTCTTCTTCTTTTCCACCGGAGCTGCTTTGGCAGAGTATGTCCCCTGATCGACGGCGATTAGCTTTGATTTAATATTGGAAAGGTCCAGTCGTGCTTCGCCTTTGTTCTTTGTTTCCTCCAATAGTCGCTTGAGGGTATCGATGGATTCGAGGAGTACATCCATGATATCTGCATTGATCGTTATTTCGCCTTTGCGCAACTTATTCAGGACATCTTCCATTTTGTGAGTAAACTCCGAGAGCCGATCAAAGCCGAGGAATCCTGACGTACCTTTAATAGTGTGAGCGCCCCGGAAAATCTCGTTTAACAAGTTCAGGTCATTACTCTGTTTTTCGAGCTTGACCATATCGGCGTCAAGCTTGGCAATGATCTCTTCCGCTTCGATCATGAATTCATCGATGATTTCCTTCATGTCGTCGAGGGCGATTCCCTGGTCAGTCATAATTCCTCTGTTCAGTCTTTCTTCATTTGGCGAGAGAGGTTATCGACAAGCTCATCCACGGAAAATTGTTTGTCTTTATCGTTCTCCGTGGAGAAATGAGCATTGGGATCGTAGGCCCGTTCGCGGCGCTTTTCCGCCGGTATTTCCTCCTGCGTGCCTCCCGCGAGCTCCATAAGGACACTTTGGAGACGTGATTGTACTTGTTCGAGCAGAGTAATCGCGTGGTCGATCTGCTGGGAGGTAATGTCTTGAAACTGCAAGGCATCCATTATATCATAGGCGGCACTCTGATTCTGCCCGGCGCATTCACGAATACGCTCGATCACTGCCTTTGCCTTGGAATTGTTCCGAAAATAGGTCGCGGGCAGCGCGCGTTTCAAGTCTTTCAACAAAGACTCGATTTCGGATTCGCGTGCGGTAATGTGTTCCACCATATCCAGGACCCGGTGCGTAGCATCTTCCGTTTGCCTGGTTATTCTTTCAAGCTGCTCCGTAGCTTGTGGAACCTTCTGCTGTGATTCGATAATCGGCTCTTGAGCAGTCCTGATGCCGCGAACGATATCTGACAGAGTCGATGCGAGTTCCCGCAGTTCTTCCTGCATCGATTTGGCGGGTTGAGGTTTTACCGTGATTACACGCGTGTCCATGTCAACTCCTTCCCGTCGCTTTTAGTACTTGTTGTATTTTTTCACCCAAAGTTTCCGGTGTGAACGGCTTAACGATATAGTTGTTGACCCCGGCTTTCATAGCCTCGATAATATCGTCTTTGACCGAGCGGGTGGTGACCATCAAGATCGGCATGTCCTGCAACTCGGCGCTGCCGCGAATGTGGGTCACGAGCGAAAGTCCATCCATCTCCGGCATGTTCCAGTCGGTTATGACGAGGCCGTAATTGTCCACTTTCATTTTGGCCAATGCGTCCTTTCCGTCTGTCGCTTCGCTCACATCATTGAATCCTGCCCGTTTCAGCGTATTGACGATGATGCGCCGCATCGTTGGCGAATCATCGACCGCGAGAATCTTGAGTTCTGGCACAGGGTACTCCTTCAACCTATAAACAATAGAACAACTTCATTTCTTCAGCAGCCGCGTAACTTCCTCAATCAGCACGGATGACTTGAAGGGCTTGACGAGGTAAGAATCCGCTCCGACTTTCTGCCCCTTGACCTTATCCTCTTCTTCTTCTTCCGAAGAAAGGATGATGATCGGGGTCTTGGCAAACCTCGGAGTCTTGCGCAAGGTGGCGATCAATTCGTAGCCGTCAATGTTGGGCATATTCAGGTCGGTTATCACCAAATCGACAGCGCCTTCAATGTTCGAGACTTTCTCGAGAGCATCCATGCCGTCCGAAGCGCCAACGACTTCGTATCCGTTCGATTTGAGACTGAACGTTACGAACTTCACCAATGTCGGCGAGTCATCAACAACAAGCACTTTTTGACTCATGAGAGCGCAATCCTTCTGTTAAGAATTCCTTTTTCGCGAACCGGCCAGCAGTTCCTGAATCTTCTTGAGTTTTTCCATAGTTGCCGCGTGGGTTTCGGCCGAACGCGACACTGTGGAGGCCGCGGCAGGTGCAGTAGCCGCTACAGTGACACCGGCGGGCGTTGTTGCACACGCGACCGGCATTGACGCCGGTTCATTATCCGCCAGCGCTGCTCCAACTTCCTTGTGATAGACGAGGCCGTTTCGAAAATATTCCAACTTGAACGCTTTGCTGATCCCGTGCAACGATTCGGCATGGCCGATGAACATGTACCCCCCCGGTAACAAGGAGTTGTAGAATCCGCGCACGATCTGACGCTTAATGTCGTCCGAGAAGTAGATCATCACATTGCGACAGAACACGAAATCCACTTCATTCATCAGTGCCATGCGGCGTCTATCGGCAAGATTGAGGTGACTGAAATTCACCTGCCGCTTTACACTGTCGAGGACCGCGTATTTGTGATTCTCTTCCTTGAAGTACTTCTTGATGATCGTCGACGGCGTAGTTCGCAGCGCCATTTCGGTATATTGAGCCTTGCGCGCCGCCTGCAAGACATTCTCGGAAATGTCGTTGGCGACGATTTCGATATTCCAACCATGGTTTTCACCGAGCACATCGAGAATGATCATGCTGATCGTGTAAGGTTCCTCGCCGGTAGAACAACCTGCCGACCAGATCCGGAGCCGTTTTTTTCCGGCGCGACGCTTCGATTCGAGAATCTGCGGCAGGACTTCCTCCTGGAAGCATTGCAACTGCGGCGGATTTCGGTAGAACGAGGTCTCGTTGGTTGTCACCAGGTTCATGAGCATGTTGAATTCTTTCAGACTGGTGTCATACTTGACCTGGTAGAAGTAATCGCGGAACGACTTGAGGCCCAGAGTTGACATGCGCTTAATCAGTCGATTCTCGAGAAGATACTTCTTGTTCTCCGCAAAGAAGATCCCGCACTTCTCATGGATGAAGTCGCGAATGACGATGAAATCGTCCAGACTCAATTCTGATGAGATTTCGTCCTTATCCAGCATTCTCTACCAATTCCCCTTGACAGTTGCGCCGAAGCCAGCTTAGCCGTGAGCGCCGGCATATGGCGATGATTGGGCGTTTGAGTTTTGTTGTTGTTTCCCGGAATTCAATCGAGAATCGTCGCCAACCGAAAGCGTCGAGAGCTCGCGTGCCTCACTATTAAGGCCACCGCTTACAAATTCGAGTGCTTCATCGGTGTCGACGATTTCTTGTACTCGTTGCATGACCAGGCGACGGGCAGGTCGGCGCGAGTGCTTTGCTTCCAGTTCGGCAACACGTTCGCGGAGGCCGCGAATTTCGGCTTTGCGGCGCGTCTCTGCGCATGCCCGCGCGATGGTGCCTTCGATTTCGCGCAGACGAAACGGCTTCACGATACAGTCGCACACGCCCAGGCGCATCGCGGCGATAAGATCGTCAGTTGACGGATAGCCGGTCATCAAAATGATCGAGAGATCAGGCTCCATTTCGCGTAGTGCTGAAATGAGGTCGGTTCCATGGCAGTCCCTCAAACGAAGGTCAACAATGGCGGCGTCGAAATCGCCGGTGGCAAGAATACCCGCCAATTCGTTTCGGGATCCAATTGTAGCTGCTGAGTAGCCGAGATTGCCGCACATTTCCTGCAGCAACTCGCGCACGAACAGTTCATCATCCACTATTAGTACACGTTCGTTCATGGCATACAACTCAAACTGTTAAGTTTTTGTCCTGATGGTATTCGTCTGATGCGGCCTTGACGGTGGCAAAGAGACGGTTGATGTTGAATGGTTTGATAATATAGTCGTAGACACGTTTGCGCAGAGCCTCGATGGCGGACTCGACGGATGGATAACCTGTCATGACGATAATCGGAAGATCCGGATGACCTTCGCGGAGCTAGTCGACGAAACTCAATCCGTCTTCGCCTTCGAGTTTAATATCCGTGAGGACGACATCGAAGTCGTCGTGTTGTTCCACCAGTTGTATTGCTTCCTGGGCATCATTGGCGGTTTGGATCAAGAAGTCCTTGGAGGCAAAGAAGTCGTACAGCAGATCACGAATTAGCAGCTCGTCGTCGACGATCAGTATTTTTGTCTGGTTCATTTACAGTGACTCCAATCGATCGATAGCGCCAACGACAGCGCCGACCACGTCGGGGTTTCTATCATTTACTGTTTCCTTGAGGAATGGTAGTGCGCGCTTGTCATGAAGGCGCGCCAGAGATTTAGCTGCCGCCACGCGCAGGATATCACTCTCACTGGTAAGAAACGGGATGAGTTCTTCGAGTGCCTCCCGGTTTCCGATCGAACCGAGACCGTTAATGGCATGGAAACGCACCCAGAGGTCCTCGTCTTCGAGCATGCAGGTGATGTCTTTCCAGGAGTCGCCGCCACCCAATGCGATAATTGCATCAATCGTGGACTTGCGGACCTGGGGTTCCTCATCGGTGAGCAGTACTTTAATATGTTGCAGCGCCGAAACGTCGGCAGATCTGCCGAGCGATTCGACTGCTGACTTGCGGACTTCCCATTCAGGGTGGCGCAGTGCCTCAATCAACGGCTCGATGACCGATGCTTCGCCGATCCAACCCAGTGCCTGTGCCGCGATTATTTGTCGGTGCGGATCGGCATGATTCAGGTCGAGGCGGAATCGCCGGATGGCGTCATCGCCGCCACTTAACACGAGCGCACCAAGGGCAGCTTGACGAACATCGGGGAAAGGATCGTCGAGTGCCGTAAACAGCGAGTTGATGGCCTTGTCGGCGCCAATCCATCCCAGTGCTTTGAGCGCCGCAGAGCGGACGTGTCCAACCGGATCGACAGCAAGAGCCATCAGATAGTCCAGAATTGTCTGATCGCCGATCTTTCCGAGAACGAAAGCAACCTTTTCACGAACGGTCTCATCGTGGTGGTCTGCCAGGGAGACGATATCTTGAACAAATCGGGAGTTTCCGGTCGACCCAATTGTATCGAGCAAGTTGCAGATCAGTCGCGCCGGGGCATCGACCAGTGCTTCAGCAATCCGGTCGGAAGCCGACGTCGCCTGCAAACTAAGCGTTTCGCGAGCAGCAATCATAACTTCTTCATCAGGATCGTTGAGTGCTTCAAGCAAGACTGAGACCGTGGCCGGACCTTCCCAGTGCCTTAGTTCCGCTATCGCGAATAGTTTTGTCTTTTTATCGCCAGAACGTATTGCCTTGTTCAGGCAGAGTTGCACAATGGCAACCGGCAGATTGTCAAGCACGGCATGATCGACCGAATGTGCGACACGGATTAACGAACCGATCGCAGCCTCCTGCAGCGCTTCGTCACCGCGTACAAGCAGTTCCCGCAAGTATGGTTCCACGCGGCGGGAGCGCATATTGCCCATCGCCTCGACCGCAGAATACACCACAATGTGATCGTCCGAGTGTATGGCTTCGACAAGTAGAGGCAGGGCACGAATATCCCCGATTTGGCCAAGGGCATCGATGATTTGCGGCCGTGCGAACACCCTGGTTTCAAAAGTGGCTAGAAGTGGTTCGACAGCTTCCGAACTGCCGAGCATTCCGAGAGCTTCAGCGGCCGAACAAACAACGTTTTGATTCTGGTCTTCAAGACTCATGAGGATCGAATGAAGCGCTCTGGGATCTCCAATGGCACCCAGAATGTCTACCGCAAATTTGCGAACGTCGTGGTCGGGGTCGTGAGCAGTGTCGCAAAGTGCGTCAACGGAGAGCGGCCCGAGTTTAATTAGGACTTCGGAAGCTAAATTGCGTTGGGTGATATCGGGACTGGACAGATATTGGCACAAGTAAGCCGGAGCATCCGGAGATCGGCGGGCAATCAAGGTCTCGGCAGCAAGTTCACGAACCCCCTTGTCGGGATCTTCGATCGCTGTTACCAAAGCAGCGACTGCGCTTGGATCATTACAGTAACGCAAATTTTCGACGGCATCGGCCCGCTCACTCGGTTCGGAACTTGTAAGAGCTAAGAGAATTTGTTCGAGATTGCCGCTTTCCTGTGCCATCGTATTTCCCCTTATGTGCCCGGGTTAGACAACGCGGGCTGACGGTTGAAGGAATACATCCTGAGCGTCCGCCTCGGATGCAAAGATCTCAAAAATGTTCGACAGCTGCGTGATCTCAAAGATTTCCTGGACATACGAGGCCAGATTCGACAATACCAGACGCCCCTTTGCCAGACGCACTTCCTTAAGTATGGACACTAGGGTTCCAAGTCCCGAACTATTGATGAAATCAACCTGCGCAAGATTCAGAATAATCTTGCTCTGCCCACGAGCGACATGGCGCAGGATATCGTCTTTGAGAGAAGCGGAACTTGCGATATCAAGGCGGCCCTTGAGACTTAGGGTGATGAAATCAACGTGCTCAGTTACGCGAATCTCCATTTGATCCTCCATTAGCGAGTTAGAACGGATGTTTTCGGCCCAGGTTTGGCTTGTCGATGCCAGATCATCGTCACCTTCAAACCGCCACCATCCTTTTCGTTTACCTCTACCTTATCGGCAAAACTGGTAATGATTGCCACACCACGTCCGGAAGTTTCTTGGGGCGAGATGCTCGAGAGGTCGGTGTCGAGGTTAATATCGTTTACTTTACCGCGGCCCTGATCGGCGATCTCGACCGTGATCGTCTCCTGGTCCCAAGTGAAGGCCAATTCAACGACCTTGGCCGGATCGGACTGGTTTCCGTGGTAGAAGGCGTTGGTGAATGCTTCGGAAACGCAGACGGCAAAGCGAAACTTTTCGTTTCCTTCGAGTTCAAGTTCCTCGACGATTTCGGCGATGATTGGGTAGAGCTTGACGAATTGATTCGTCGCTGAAGGCACCTGGAATCGACGCTTTTCAGTCATCGGATCTCCACAACGAGCACAGTCGTATCGTCGACCTGCACATTGGCATCAACAACGCGGAACGCCTCGACTTCCCTCAACAATTGTTCGGTGATCTGTGACGGGTTAAGTGTGGCATTGTTTTCGAGAAACTCGCGAAGACGAGCCCTGCCATACAACTCGGCATCGGCATTCTCGCTTTCACTGACCCCGTCGGTGTAGAACAGGACCTTGTCGCCAGAGTGCAGCGAAACTGTTTCACATTGATACTCATAGCCCGGGAATTGACCGAGCACCACACCGCCGGTGCGCCACTCCTGGACAGACTGACTTTGCGTCCGGTAGTGTATTGGCGGCAAATG
>CAUJJY010000250.1 GCA_963205155.1 Candidatus Zixiibacteriota bacterium
TCGGCTTCGACCTGACCGAAGTCCGGATTGAACGTCGCATCCAGGGTCAAGTTCGGTCCAAGTCCCATCTTCAAGTCGCCGCCAATTCGCGGATCCAGTTCCTTGCCGTCTTCGAAAGGATTACCCGTGAAATCACCGTCAACAAAGCTTGCATCAGATGCAAAGTACGGAAGCACCTCGATACGACGCGACGGCTTGATGCCGGCAATTCCCGTCAAGTCGCCAAAACGCGAAACAAACCCGGCTTCTTCGCGTGGTGTGTAAACCCAATACGTGTCTTCGTTGCGCTCGGGTATCCAACGATTGAAATTGATACCCCAGACCTGCTCCGGTTTGGCGGTAAAGCGTAGCTGCGAAAACGGGATGGCAATTTCGGCAATCCAGCCCTTGTCATCGACACTCGTGTGAGCATGCCAGACCGGATTGAACGAATAATCCGCACCGCCTTCAGAATCTTGAGGATAATACCGGTCAAATCGAACACCTGATGTATTCACGCCAAAACCGAATCCGGTGCGGCGGTCATAATATGAGTCAATCGAGACAATAAACTGCTCAGCCGGTCCTTGATTGTCGCGGCGTTCAAGGTGCATTCGCAGTTTGTCCGGTGAATCGCAGTATAGCCGAGCCCCGACATAGAGCGTATTTTCGTCATAGACGATCGCAACCTCGGTCTTTTCGAGCGGTTCGGCCCCTTCATCAGGAAGTCTCTGTAGGAAGTCCGAGTGAAATTCAGCCTGCTGCCAGATCGGATCATCCAGTCTACCATCAATCTTGGGTGCATGTGGATTGGCTTTTACTGCTCGAATGTTCTTTCTGATAGAATTTGGATTGGTCTGCGCATTGCCTTGGTCGACATTGCCGAAGAGAACGACTCCCAGCAAGATGAGCGGTAGCATGCAATTCCCTACCGAACGCATAGATACAGTTCCTCAATTTCAGTAAAAGTGCACACTCGGCTTTCAATCAGTTGGATAGCCGGTGTTGGTCATTTCCATTCTGGACTACAATTATTGAAAGAATACGGGATGTCTCTGCGATAGTTTCGCAATTTTTCTTGTTGCTCCGCAAGAACTTCCATTGCTTGGTGGAGCAGAACGAATAACCAGGCAAGTATGAACGCCAAGAAACCATCAAATCGCATTTCTAACAAACTCGGAAAAATGCCGGGGGCATTAATCTATGTCGGTGTCGAACGAAAAGATCCTGTCACAATCGATGTCCTTCTTTATTCGAACGACCAGCACAGTGAATTTCGCGCGGCAAATGTTGCAGATATTGTCATGCCCGCCGATCAATTGCAGGTGGCTTGGATCAATGTCGAAGGTGTGCATGATGTCAACATCATTGAAGGGGTTGGCCAGAAATTCGGCATTCATCCATTGATGCTTGAAGATATTGTCAATACGAATAAACGCCCGAAATTCGAAGACATGGGCGAATATATCGTCACTATGTTCAAGATGCTCTACATCAAGCCGGGTGGCGACGAAATACTCGCTGAACAGGTGAGTCTGGTCATCGGCAAAAACTACGTCATCTCCTTCCAGGAGGTTGAAGGCGACGTCTTTGAACCGATACGTGACCGAATTCGCAAGACTGTTCCGCGTCAAAAATTCCTCGGCGCCGACTATCTTGCTCATGCTTTGATTGACGCCGTCGTCGATCACTATTTTATCGTAATGGAAAGTATCGGCGACAAGATCGAAGTGGCACAGGACCATCTGATTCGAAACCCCCGACCCGATAATCTGAACTCCATCTACGCACTTAAGCGCAAGCTAATTGAACTGCGCCGCTCGATCTGGCCGCTGCGCGAGGTCCTTGGCGCCTTTGAGCGCACTGACTCGCCGTTGATCCACGACTATACCCGGCTCTACATGCGCGATCTGTATGAACACGTTGTCCAGGTCGCGGACACCGTCGAGACCAACCGCGAAATGGTCTCCGGGCTCTTGGAAATCTACTTAACCAGCATTAGCAACCGCACAAATGATATCATGCGATTGTTGACCGTGATTTCAACAATCTTCATTCCCCTGACCTTCCTTGCCGGTGTCTACGGCATGAACTTTAATACGCAAGTTGGACCGTTAAGCATGCCTGAACTGAACCTTCCACTTGGTTACATTGGCTTCTGGCTTGTTTCTGTTCTGATTGTCATTTGCCTCCTCTGGTTTTTCCGGAGGCGCAAGTGGTTATGAGATCGCGATTGACCATCGGACCAACCCTAATTCTCTGATATGTCTTCTTTCTTTCTGCTCTTTGCTGTCGTCGTCTGGGGCTGGTCGTTCGTCGCTACCAAAATATGTCTCGAATCTCTGTCTCCCGTTGAGTTGCTGGGTCTGCGTGTCTTTATCGCACTGCCAATTTTATTCGTCTTAGCCCACTTAAAGGGTGCAAAGTTGGTCCGCAACCCCCACGTCTTCAGGCAACTTGCCATTGGGTCCACCATTATTACAGCGCATTTCCTGATACAAATCACCGGCCTGCAGTACACTTCGGCAACCAATACCGGCTGGATTATCTCGATTACACCGCTCGTGACCGTGGCGTTATCATATGTCTTCCTTAAAGAGCAAATCAGCCGGTTCACGATTATCGGCATTGTAATCGCCACGGCTGGAATCTTGCTCCTGGTCTCTCACGGCAATTTGATGAACTTCGATTGGCTCAAAAGCTTCGGCGACTGGATGATCTTGATTTCGGCGCACACCTGGGCAATCTACACTGTCGCGACCCGCGACCTGACCCGCTCGCAATCGCCGGTGATAGTGACGATTGGCGTGCTGATTCCGACCGCAGTTTTAATGCTCGCTTACATGCTATTCACCTCCGACTGGGGTAGTTTTTTGCACTTGCCGGCAAAGGTCTACTTAGCGTTGGGAGTGCTGGCGATCTTGGCAACCGCTCTCGCCCACTGGTTCTGGCAGGAAGGAGTTCGCGGGCTCGGAGCAGCGCGTGCGGGAATCTTTCTATATCTGGAGCCGATCGCCACAACCACGCTGGCCGTACCGATGCTCAATGAGGAATTCGGTGTCTTCACCGCTGTGGGCGGATTGTTGGTGCTGGCTGGTGTTTTCATTGCTCAAAGAAAGAGTGAGAAGGCTTCATGAGTCAGTTTGTCGTTAGAGAGATTGCCCTGGTAGATGCCCCTTGGGTATCAAACATCCTTGTCGAACATTGGAGCGCCACAGTAATTGCAAGTCGTGGCAAACTAGTCAATGCTTCAGAGCTGCCGGGATTTGTGGCAATAAGTAATGGTGAGCCTATTGGACTCCTTACCTACCGGATCGACAACGATCAATGTGAAGTTGTTACGGTCAACTCCCTTCGGGAAGGTATCGGAGTTGGGACCGCATTATTGGAATGCGCTGTTCAGGCCGCTCGCAAGAACGGTTGCCGCCGACTTTGGTTGATCACGACTAATGACAACCTTGATGCCATCCGATTCTACTTCAAGCGCGGAATGCGCCTCGTCGCCGTTCATCTGGATGCACTCAATGAATCGCGTAAGTTGAAGCCCTCAATTCCGCTGCGCGGAAATTACGATCTTCCCCTTCAGGATGAACTCG
>CAUJJY010000251.1 GCA_963205155.1 Candidatus Zixiibacteriota bacterium
GCGCCAGGTGAATCGATTTCCGTGTTGAGGGCTTGTTAGTTTGAACATTATAGAGTCGGCGTTACCATAATTTCAGGACAGATGAACTCCACGATTGTCACAACTTAATAAACGGATAAAACGGAACGGGGTCAAGTAGAAGTATGTTTCAATTGCGATTCAGCGCTTGGTTCGCTCAAGGAGTCTCCTTCCATGGCCTGCGTTGACTTTGATGGACGCCGCCGCCTGCGGATCATCGGTGCTATTCCAGCCCAGGTCAACAAATAGCCAATCAGCGTGCCGTATGCTCCGATCTGTAGCCGGAGATTCACGTCATCCGGACCTACTCGAAACAACAGCACGCGTTTGCCGCCTGCGATTGACAACACGCCATAAATAATCACCGCTGCACTTACAATGCTCGATACCGAGACAATCGTAGGCATCAGGTCGATCCGCTTAAGATGACGGAAGAGGAAGAAGGCTCCGAACACCGCGATACCGGCACCGAATAACGTCCAGTAAACACCACCGCAATCAACGCCGGAATACGTTGCCGTGCCCATACAGGACATCTTGATCCAAGGGAGAAAGAAGCAGATAGCGATCAATGCACCGCCGGCAGGAGTGAGGAAGAGACGTTTATTCATGGCGGGAATTACGCGAGAATTCGAGTTAAGTTCAACGAAAAACCGACAATAATGTCAAATTTTCTTTGAAACGACCCGTTTACTCGCGATTCCGGGGATGGTTCTTCGCCGTTCGCTCATTACCGCGTTTGTAATTGCCGGTCAGGCGAGCCATCAACTGTTGTTGGGTTGCTAGATCGACGTCTTCAACATCAGACAAAAAACGGCTGGCAATCCTTCCACGCAGAGTTGCGGCAGGTCTACCGTGATGAAAGATAAGCACATCGCCATCCTTGGTGACTTCAAAGGCAAACCCAAAATCAGTGTTAGGCATCAAGCTACTCCCGTGTGTAAGGTACTGCTGAAGCGGTATGGTCTCGACGATGGCCTCGATCCTGAGTCCAACACGAAAAAGGCAGTTGTTGACAAATTACTCGATTCTTATATCATTAGATACGTTGCGGCATAATAATCCATCATGTCGAAGGAGGGAAGATGTTCTTACGTATTCTCGCAGGATTTTTCTTGAGCATAATGCTTGTCCTTTCGTGCGGAGATGACATCACCAACAACTACTATCCAGCAACCGGGGGGGCGGTGTTTGGAAATGTTGTGCCTGCCGATGGGGGAATTGCAACCCTGTATGGTCTGGTTGAATTAAGCACATCGTTGGACGCCAACGGGTTCTTCAATTTTGCCGATGTACCGCCCGGAACTTACACTTTGATTATCCGACCGCAGAGTTTTAGTCGAAGACAATTTCAAGATGTCATCGTTGGTACCGGAATAACCGCCCAATACCGAGACGTTGCGATCTCCAAGCTTCCCTTTCCAATCTACTCGATTTCACCGGTCGACAGCGCAGTTGGTGTGTACGTTGGGACTGGTGTTCAGATTTTGTCAGATGAAATCCTCAACATAGATGATTTGAACAACAAAACCACATTCGAACCAGCTGTTCAAGGGAGCTGGCTGCCTTACGATTACTACGATTACGGAAAACCTCTCGCCACAAGCATATACTACTATGCTCTTCGCTATGAACTTGCACCCTCGACCGTTTATCGGATGGTCTTAGACAGAGAAATACGGACTGAATCAGGACAGATTCTCGACGACGATTTGGTCTTGACCTTCACGACACAAGACGTGCACGTATATTTTGATTTTAACGAAAATCGCAGCACGAATCGCGTTTCGAGAAGAGGATTTCGTGCCTCGGCATATATCGGACGCTGTGCCACACCGGATTCTGTTTCGCTGGCAATCCGATTTGAACCGGAGATATCAGGAGTTTGGCAACCATCGGACTACTATCCCATTTGTCAAGAAGTCGGCCAAGCTCGGGAGTTTGACTTTCTTGCAACCAACCTGCCATTGGCTCCGCGCACCACCTATCATGCGATCTTTGATGGCAGCTTTTTCGGATCTTCCATTGAGGATACATCAGTATTTCTAACTGAAGGTTACGAGGTAATCAAAGTTCTCCCTCGAAACGGCTACTATGGCGTCCCGACTGACAATCAAGTGCTCGTTGTTTTCAATGAACCAATGGACACTTTAAGTGCGCGCCAGGCGTTAACGGTGACTCGCATTGGCGGTGATGAGGTCCCAGGTACGTACGCGTGGAATGCGCAACGAACGGAGATGATGTACTCGCACTGGGATCATCCCTACACGACTGGCCAGTATATCATCAAAGTAACAAGACAGGCACTAACCGAAGCAGGAGATACCCTCGATGTCGGGTGGGAATCGTATTTCCAAGTGCTTTGACACTAATAATTCAGAGTGAGCAGAAGAGACGCGCTGGGCTGCGCGTCTCTTCATTTGCTTTCTATTCCTCGTCTTGACGCAGTTTTTCGAGAATCGAGAAATCTTCCAATGTCGTTGTGTCACCAGTCACGACATTGCCGTGGGCAATCTCTCGCAGTAGCCGGCGCATGATTTTGCCTGACCGGGTCTTCGGCAAGGCATCGGTGAACCGGATTTCGTCGAGTTTGGCGATGTGCCCGATTTCTTTGATAACATGCGAGCGCAAGACCTCGCGATGCTGCTCAAGGAATGAAGGCTCACTGTCGACGCCGCTTTTGAGCGTCACAAAAGCGACCAAGGCGCTGCCCTTAAGGTCATCGGGTCGTGCCACTACTGCTGCTTCGGCGACAGTCTTGTGCGAGACAAGAGCACTTTCAACTTCGGCAGTTCCGAGGCGGTGGCCGGAAACGTTGACCACGTCGTCGATTCGTCCCATCACCCAGAAGTATCCATCCTTGTCCTTGCGGGCACCGTCGCCTGCCAGGTAATACCCAGGTCGGGTTCTGGTCGGAGCAAAGTCGCTCCAGTAGACATCTTTATATCGCTGTGGGTCGCCATAGATGGTTCGCAACATTCCCGGCCAGGGATGTTTGACCACGAGCAGACCGCCCTCATTAGGCCCACAGGAGACGCCATCCTTGCGGACTACATCGGCAAGAATCCCAGGCAGGGGCATCGTACAAGAGCCGGGCTTGAGAGTAGTCGCGCCCGGAATCGGGGAGATCATGATCCCACCGGTTTCGGTTTGCCACCAGGTGTCCACGATCGGACAGCGTTTGTTACCGATGAGGGTGTGATACCAGATCCATGCTTCCGGATTGATCGGTTCACCTACGGATCCCAACAGCCGCAGTGACGACATGTTATGGCTGATTGGATATTGCTCTCCTGCCCGCATGAAGCCGCGGATTGCCGTCGGCGCCGTGTAAAATACCGTCACTTTGTGGCGGGAAATCATGTCCCAAATGCGATCAGGCGCCGGATAGTTGGGCGCGCCTTCATACAAAAATATGGAAGCACCGTTCGCCAACGGACCATACACGATGTAGCTGTGTCCGGTGACCCAGCCAATATCGGCCATGCAGAAATACAGGTCCTCTTCGCGGAGGTCGAAAACCATCTTGGTGGTATAGGCTACCTGTGTGATATAACCGCCGGTGGTGTGCAGAATTCCCTTGGGTTTAGCAGTTGATCCGGACGTGTAAAGAATAAACAGCGGGTGTTCCGAGTCCAGCGGCTCGGGAGCGCAGGGCGCCATCGGTACCATCATCCGTTCGTGCCACCAGTGGTCGCGGCCGATCATCATATTCACGTCACTGCCGACACGCTTGTAGACAATCACATTCTGAATCGTCGGAGTTTCGGTGAGCGCCGCATCGACATTGTCCTTGAGCGGCACAATTGAACCGCGCCGGTAAGAACCGTCCTGTGTGATGACGGCAACCGCTTTTGAATCGTTAATGCGTTCGCGCAATGCTTCCGCTGAAAATCCGCCAAAGACCACATTGTGTGTTGCACCAATGCGGGCGCAGGCAAGCATCGCAATGATCGCCTCGGGAACCATGCCCATGTAAATAGCGACAACATCACCCTTTGAGACCCCAAGCGACTTAAGTACGGTTGAGAATTTGCAGACCTCGGAAAGCAGAGCCTGATAGGTGAGAGTGCGCTGTTCGCCGCCTTCAGCTTCCCAAACAATGGCTGCCTTGTTCCGCCGCCAAGTGGCGACATGGCGATCAAGGCAATTGTAGGAGATATTGATCTTGCCACCGACGAACCACTCGGCAAATGGATGCTTCCACTTGAGAGCGGTCTTCCAAGGCTTGAACCAAGTCAGCGCCTTCGCTTGTTCCTCCCAGAATTTCACTGGGTTTTTAGCTGCCTTTTCCCGCAGTGCTTTGAGCTGCGCCAGTGTAGAGATGTGTGCTTTGGACGAGAAGTCTTTAGAAGGCGGAAACAGGCGGTTCTCCTGCATGAGTGACGAAATGCTGTCAGCAGGATTCGATGCGGCGGCAGTGGATTTTTTGACTTTCGTATTTGCGGCAGTGGGCTTCTTGGCAGCAACAGCCTTGGGTTTCGCCTTAGGTGATGCTGGCGCTTTCTTCTTAGCGGGCATGTTATCTCCATATGTTAACGAATTTAGTTTCGGGATTAGATTCGAATGAGAGAGAAGAAAGTGATTATAGAGTAAAGCGGCAAGTGAAAACCACTATTGTCGAAACGGGGTTCAAGCGGTCGGGAAAGTTGACGACTAGCCGGTTCTCCGTGCAGTGTCGAATTGCTATTATCAACAATAAGGGCACGATCGCTCGTGCCCTTATTAAAAAGTGTAACTGCCGAGTGCTTACGACTGACTCGCCTTATTCCTCATGACCTTCTGCACCAGATCATTGGCATGGAATATTTCCATCCAACGGCGTTCCGACATCAAGTTTAAGAGCAAGATAATCGGGACTCCAATGTAAATCAGTGCGAAAATCAACGAGACAATCAATTTGGTCGTCGGCTCCCAGGGCATATAAACGCACAGCGCCACTGGAATCATTGCCAGCCCGACGGCGACTAGAGTCAGCAGGAAAATCCACACCGACAGCAACATGAACAGCTTACGAGCACCGCCGATCGCCTTAATAATGGCAATCGCTACCTCGACCTTCACAACATCAATGGCTGTTTGGACGTATCTGCCCGCAAGCGCAAAGAGGATGCCTTTTATGAATCCCATCAAAGATTACCGAACCCTTTCTGGTCGATCCAAGAGTTACTTCTTTGAGCGGCCCAACATATAACCGATAATCAACGCACCTAGTGCTGCACCGCCAATATATGCCCAAGGGTTCTGATGCACGCTTTCATCAACGTCATGAGCGATTTGTTTGGCTTTCTCTTTGCCGGTTCCATAGATGTCGGCCGCATCCGATTGGAGGCGCGCTCCGACATTTCCAACGACAGATTTGAGATTGCTGTACTTGTTGCTTAACAAATCCTGCAGCTCGCCGCGTTTGTCCTTTGCGTAGCTATTGAGCAACTCGAGTGCATCCTTGACTCTGGTATCTTCCGCGTGTTCAGCCATAATTTCCTCCTGAAAAGAGAGTTTACTTCTAAGTAATGAGTTCGAATCTCCTACTTTATATTATAACGCAGCGAAAATCGAATCGCCTAACTAATATTGCCGTAACGACTTCAAGTAATTAGGGGAAAATGCGAAGTTAAGCAAAAATATCAGAACAATATTCGTTGCACAAGCGTATATAGAGAAAGATACGCTACTAATCAGGAGATATGTGACATGATCGACGAATTGGATCGCAAGATTCTCGAAATCCTGCAATCGGATGCCAGGATCCCGAATTCGGAAATCGCCAAACAGATAGGCATCGTACCGTCCGCCACCGCCGAAAGAATAAAGAAACTTGTCCAACGCGGCATAATTGCGGGATATGATCTCCGGCTCAACGCCAAGTCGGTGGAACTTGGACTGGTCGCTTTCATCTTTGTTAAGGCCGACGAACCAGTGAACGACTGCTCAACAGCACTTGAGCTCGCAAAGATTCCCGAAGTACTGGAGATTCACAACATCGCCGGTGAAGATTGCTACCTTCTCAAAGCGAGAGTTCGCGATGCCGAGAGCCTTGGAAAATTCCTCCGCGAAAAGGTCGGCACCATTCCCACCGTCAAGAATACGCGAACAGTCATCGCTATTGAGACATTCAAGGAAAACGGTCCGTTGCCGCTTGATGAAGCGATGAAGGGCAAACTGTATGATTGATGTTCTCGCCAAACATGAAGCTGTGCCGCGCTATCGCTTAATCATTGGTTTTCTCGCGGTATATTTGATCTGGGGATCGACCTATCTGGCTATTAGATTTACTATAGAAACGATTCCGGCTTTGCTTAGCGCCGGAGTGCGTTTCCTTGCCGGCGGCGCGCTGCTTTATGCCTATGCGCGATTCTCCGGCGCCGTGGCCGCGACCAAGTTACAGTGGCGTAATTCCGCGATCATCGGGCTGTTGCTTGTGGTCGGCGGTACTGGAACTGTAACCTGGGCAGAGCAGTTTGTACCATCAGGTTTAGCTGCACTGATGGTGGCCGCGATGCCGTTCTGGATGGTGCTGATTGAGTGGCTTCGTCCTGAAGGGAAACGGCCGATAACCAGTGTGGTGTTGGGGTTGATTCTGGGATTCGTTGGCATTGTAATTCTGATTGGCCCAATACAAGTTGCCGCCGAAGGTATTTCCGGCGTGCTTGGTGCAACGGCGTTGTTGTTTGCGACGTTGTCGTGGGCCAGCGGTTCGATCTACTCACGTCACATTGATCTTCCCGAGTCGAAATTGCTTTCAGTGGGGATTCAGATGCTTGCCGGTGGAGTTGTGTTGACGCTGCTCGCCGGAATCACCGGTGAATTTCCGCGCGTCAACATCGATGCCATGTCGCTCAAGTCAATTGGCGGGCTGCTTTATCTGACGATCATCGGATCATTGGCATTTGTCGCCTACGTTTGGTTATTGAAGGTAACGACACCCGCAAAGGCATCGACCTACGCATTTGTCAATCCGGTAGTGGCTGTATTTCTCGGTTGGCTGCTGGGAGGGGAAGAGATAACTTTAAGGACCATCATCGCGGCAGTGATTATCATTTCAGCAGTAGCGGTTATCACGATCTACAAAGACAAGAAACCTGCCGGACCGGCGGTAGATCCGCAGAAGGCAGCGTTGGCGGCAGCTGCCGCGGCGTGCGAGCTGGAGTAATTGACAAGCTATGAACGAATTAAAGAAACCGATTGTTGATAGCGTTGCCCTGCGCAGACAGGATCGCGCGGTTGTCGATGAAGCGTGGATTGAGCGGATGCTTGAGACCGCTCCCTATGCTACAATGGCAATGAACGGCGAGTCATTTCCGCACACAAGTATGAACGTGTTTTACTATGACCGCAGTGAACGTGCCATCTACTTTCATACTGCCAAAGAGGGCGCAACACGCACCACAGTCGGCAACGGCACCAAGGTGACTTTTACCGTCAGTTCCATGGGAAGGCTGCTTCCGGCCAAGACCGCCACACAAATGAGTGTCGAGTATCGGAGCGTAATGGTGCGGGGTGAGATTGGAGTTGTCGATGATTTGGAACTGGCGTTGGTCAAGATGTCAAAGTTCGTAGAAAAGTACTTTCCCCATTTGAAAGCAGGCAGTGATTACGAATTGATTTCGCCTGAAGAGATTAAGGACATTTCGGTGTACAGGATTTCAATTTCGGAGTGGATCGGTAAACGCAAGCGTGAGCGCGACGACTTTCCCGGCGCCTTTATGTTCGGGAAGGGAAATGTCGCGAAGGAGTAAAGATGACTAAGAAAGCACTCATTGTTCTGGCGGACGGATTTGAAGATATCGAAGCTGTCGCGCCAATTGATATTCTGAACCGTGCCGGTGTCGAAGTGGTGATTGCCGGGTTGGAAAATCGTCCGATCAGAGCTGCCTATGGAATTACCTTGGTGCCACAGACGTCAATTGACCAGGTCAATGAACTCTTCGACTGCGTGATTTTTCCGGGCGGACGCAAGAACGCGGAAAGCCTTGCTGCCTCCGAGAAGGTAATTCAGACAGCCCGAAATCACTGTGATTCTGGCAAGTTAGTTGCCGCGATCTGTGCGGCTCCAAGTCATGTTCTGGCAGAAGCCGCTGGGTTATTGAAAGGTAAGCGCGCAACCGGTGATCCCGGATTCAATGATCGATTGTCGGCGGCAGGGGCAATAGTCACGAACGAGCAAGTGACCGTTGATGGAAACATCATTACCGGCAGGGGACCCGGTGCGGCGATGCTATTTGCACTGATGTTGACTGAAAAGCTGGCGGGCAAGGAAATCGCGGACCAGTTTGCCTCAAAGTGGACAGTTTCTCGCTAAAATCCACTTCTGGCCGCACGTATATCTTATTGATGCAAAAGGGGTTAGTTATTTTATCGGAATATTCAAATTGGATTGTGGTATAACAAGTAATTAGATTGAGCCAAGAAAACAATTGAATACAGGATTTATTGACAGGAATTAGTCACCCCCCAACAGGAGGAAAATTATGAAATCAAAGATCCTACTTCTGATTATGGCGCTCGCTCTGACATCGGTGATTGCGTCGTGTAGCAAGCAGAGCGCGGACAAACAGGAACCTGCGACTGACGGTCAGATGACCGAGCAGAAAGATACAATGCAGAACACAACCGGCGGTACCATTGCTGATAACAAAACAGAAACCACCAAGCCGAAAGCTGATGTGCCTAAACCAAAGGACCAGTCGACAAAGCCGGTGGTTGTGGACGAGCCGAAGATTCCTGCTCCCAAGGTAGTCAGTCTGCCCGAGAGCACAGTGATTGCTATCGAGCTAATTGACTCGATCGACACCGACATTCACGTTACCGGTACCGAGTACCGCGCACAAATTCTCGAGCCGGTTGTTTTCGAAGGCGAAACAGTGTTTGCTAAGGGCGCGATAGCCGTCGGTGTGCTCAACAAGGTTGTAGAGTCAGGTCGTATGAAAACTCCGGCAGAGTTGGTATTCAGTCTCGTGAGCATCGAAGACCGCAGCGGTCAACAAGTACAGGTTGACACGTATCCAATCGAAGAGAAGAAGGATTCCCACACTAAGAAGCAGGTCGGCCTGATCGGCGGCGGAGCTTTGGTTGGTGGAATCATCGGTAAGGTAACCGGCAAGAAGGGCGGTACCGAAATCGGCGCTGCTGCCGGTGCTGCTGCCGGCGCTGCGGCTGCCGCTGCGACAGGCAAGCAAGACATCACCTTATCTTCAGGGACGCAGGTGAACTTTGTGCTGCGTTCGCCAGTCAAAGTCACCGTGACCAAAGAGGGTCCGATCAGTTCGAATCAGTAATCTTCTGCAGAATTCTCCGATAATAGAGGGCAAGCCCGCAGAGCTTGCCCTTTAATTTTGCCCTTTCACTGACCCAGTCAACTGTAACCGGACGGCGTCCTCAATTTCGCTCTTCTTACTCGCTCCCCGCCATTGCCTGACGATTTGCCCCTCGCGACTGACAAGGTAGAGTGAGGGAATAGACTTGACCTGGTAAGCCAGCCAAGTCGGGCTGGTGCGGTTATCAAACAGTATCGGATAGGTAATCTTGTTTCGTTCGATGTGATTCACAGTCTGCTGATTGCCAATGCTGTCCAAAGTAATGCCGATGATCATCAAGCTGTCAGCACGAAACTCCTTGTAAATAGCCTCAAGGTCCTTCATCGTTTTCACGCATGGTGCGCACCACGATGCCCAGAAATCAATCAGCAAGACTCTTCCTCGATAATTCGCCAGCGAATCCAGATTGCCCTCTAATGTGGTTAAGGTGAATTCTGGCGCTGTCCGCGGAATCGCTGGTTCGATGAAGAATTCAGGATTGTTGTCAAATTGTGCTTTACAGCTGTCCGAGCAGAACGAGTAAACTTGCTCTTTGTATCGCGATTGTGCTGCAATCGCTTTCTTCCGGTGGTCCAGTCTCTGAATCCGGCACACGGCGCACTCGTCAATGATGGCGCGTCCGGTCGCTGCGCTCAAGACCGCTGCAAGCGACAGGATAATCAGGTAGAGACTCGTCTTCGTCATTTCCCTCCGCCATTTAACTCTTGAACACGACGGAACCAACTACCATTACTCATGGTTTAGATAACAAGTAATACCCGCGACATCTTTGAACCGAACAGAATTTTGAAGGAGTTTATGGATGCAGAAGATTCTCGAGATGATCTTTGACACGAACACAGTCGACTGGAAGACTGACATTGGACTGCTCATCTTGCGTTTGGGTGTCGGAAGTTTCATGCTATTCGGCCATGGTTGGGGAAAACTGATCAGCTTCGCAGACAAGGCGGATACGTGGGCTGACCCAATTGGTCTCGGGCCGACCTTGAGCCTGTCGCTTGCGATCTTCGCTGAATTCTTCTGTTCGCTCGCCATCATCCTCGGGATTGGAACACGTGCAGCTGCAATTCCGCTGTTGATAACGATGCTCGTTGCCGCAGGAATTGTACACGCCGATGACCCGTGGGGTAAGAAGGAATTTGCGTTACTCTACGGTTGGGCATTTGTCGCACTTTTGTTCACGGGCGCAGGCAAGTACTCACTTGATGCAATGATTGCCAAGAAGCTTCCCGGCAAAGCGTAGTTGTCAGTCAGGCAAGTGGCGTTTGCGAAAAACATTGATCAATCCGCCGGCCAGCAATACTTCGATTTGCCGCTCCGATAGCCGGTGCTCGACTTCATAATCCTGGTTCTTGGTCGAATTGCGAATTTTGAATCGTGATCGTGTCGCGACCAGATTGCGCGCGCCGATTAACGTAAGCACCTCATCTCGCGAAATCTTCGACCAATCGGCGGGGTCGACAAAGGTCAGCGGCAAAATTCCGAAATTGACCAGGTTCTGCCAATGGATACGCGCAAACGACTTGGCGACAACAGCGCGCACGCCAAGATACCTCGGCGCCAGTGCCGCGTGTTCGCGGCTTGATCCTTGCCCATAGTTCAGACCGCCGACGATGATCGAACCGCTTGATTGATATCTCAATGCCCGCGCAGCATATCCTTCGTCTACCTGCACAAATGAGAAGTTGGCAATCGCCGGAATGTTACTACGATAGGGGAGCACCTTCGCGCCAGCCGGGGAAATTGTGTCGGTCGAGATATTATCTCCGAGCTTTATTAACACCGGGCCTTCAATCAAATCCAGCATCTCCGGGAAAATCGGCAGGCTCTTGATGTTCGGACCTTTTTCAAGTTCGGTCTTACCGTCCTCTGGATCCGGTGCAACCAACATTTGCGTATTGACGATGATCTCTTGCGGTTCGACGAATTTTGGATACGGCGTTCCCAGGTTTCGTGGGTCGGTGATTACGCCGGTCAGTGCCGAAGCAGTGGCCGTCTCCGGACTGCAGAGATAAACGGCATCTTCAATCGTACCAGAGCGCCCGGGGAAATTGCGTGGAACCGTGCGCAGACTGATGCGGCCAGTGGCGGGTGCCTGCCCCATGCCGATGCAACCATTGCAGCCAGCTTGATGTATTCGCCCGCCTGCTCGCAGAAGATGCTGGAGTAGGCCAAGCGACATAAGATTTTCCTGAATCTGCCGGGAAGATGGATTGATATCGAATGACACACGATCGTGAACAACGCGATCCTTCACCATCAGTGCCGGCACGGCGAAGTCTCGCAGCCCGGGATTCGCGGACGAACCAATATATGCTTGATAAATCTCGCGACCGGCAACTTCTCGCACCGGCACCACATTGTCGGGGCTGCTCGGCAGGGCGATTAGCGGTTCGAGGCCGGACAGATCGATTTCGTCGTGCTCATCGTAGGTTGCACCCGAGTCAGGACCCAGCGCAACGAATTGCTCCTCGCGGCCCTGCGAACGCATGAATTGTCTGGTCATATTGTCCGAGGGAAAGACTGAAGTCGTTGCGCCAAGTTCGGCGCCCATGTTCGCAATTACATGCCGATCCATTGCGGATAAGTCGGCTAACGCCGGGCCATAGTATTCGATGATCTTCCCGACACCGCCTGTGACTTTGTGACGCCTAAGCATTTCCAAGATTATGTCTTTTGCGCTTACCCATTCGGGCAACTTTCCAATCAACTTCACTCCAAAGACTTTCGGCATTTTGATGTGAATCGGCTCGCCGGCCATGGCCATGGCGACTTCGAGCCCGCCTGCGCCAATCGCCAGCATGCCAAGTGATCCGGCAGCGCAAGTGTGACTGTCCGATCCGAGCAGGGTTTTTCCGGGGATACCAAATCGTTCCATATGCACAGGATGGCTTACGCCATTACCGGGGCGTGAATACCAGATGCCAAATCGTTTGCAGGCAGATCGGAGAAACAGGTGGTCGTCGGCGTTCTTGAAATCTTCTTGGATGAGATTGTGGTCGACATACTGCGCCGACAATTCCGTCTTCACACGCGGAAGGGCCATTGCCTCGAGCTCAAGCATGACCATTGTCCCGGTGGCGTCCTGGGTAAGCGTCTGGTCGATGCGCAGGGCAATTTCTTCACCGAGTTTCATTGTTCCCGAGACCAAATGCGATTCTATCAATTTTTGCGCGAGATTAAGAGTCATGTCGATTGATTCCTCCTGGTTCGTTTCACTGGTTATACGAGACCAATCGAGTCCTTCCGAACAATTCTAACATGGAGAAAGTGGAGTCTGGAAATTGACTTTTCTCAAACGGAATCGTATGTTACAGGAAACCTTGAAGGGCGACAGCCGTAATGTAAGCAGTAACTAATTTTCCATAAATGAGGAGTACACCGCAGTATGAGATTCAACAGACGTTTACAGACCTTGACCACTCTTGCGATTATTGGCGCTTTTATGTTGGCGGCCGTGGCGATGGGCGCCATGCCGACATCCAAGAAGCGTGACGAGATTGACGCCAAATATCGTTGGAATTTCTCCGATATCTACCCGAGTTGGGAAGCCTGGGAGCAAGGCAAGGCTGCCATGGAGCAGAAAATGAACGAGTATGCGGCGCTGAAAGGTACCCTTGCCGGCGGACCGCAGAATGTTCTGAAGGCCTATCAGCTCAACGATGAAATGAACATTATTGCCTACAAAGTTTATCGCTATCCCCAATTACAGCGCGACGTCAACACCCGCGACAACGAAATTGCCGCGAAGCTCCAGCAAGTGCAGATGATGTTCGCCAAGTTCGGCACTGCCACCGCGTGGTTCAGCCCCGAGCTGTTGTCGATCAAGTGGGAAACCATGAAGAAATGGCTGGATGAAACACCCGCCTTGGCGCCGTATCGTTTCACTATTTCGAATCTCTTCCGTCAACAGGAGCACGTGCTTGACGAGAAGGGCGAGAAGTTGTTGTCCTATTTCTCGACCTTTAACGACGCTCCGCAAGCCGCGTATACCGAACTCTCGACGTCAGACATCAAGTTCCGCAAAGCCACTTTTTCTGATGGTCAGGAACGACTGATGACGCCGGGTGAATACAGTCAGCTTCTCACCAACAGCCGCAATCAGGAAGACCGCAAGCTTGCCTTTGAGACGATGTATGGAGTATATGCCGATAATCAAAACACGTATGCGGCAATTTATTCGGGAATCTGTCAGCGCGACTGGGCAGTTGCACAAGCACGGAATTATACTTCAACCTTGGGCGCCGCGCTGGATGCCGACAACGTTCCCATGCAGGTTTATGATAATCTCGTGAACGGCGTGAAGGCCGGTTGTGCTCCGATGCAGCGCTATTACAAGCTTCGCAAGGAAGCATTGGGATTAAGCGAATATCACTTGTTTGACGGATCCGTTTCCGTTGTCGAAGGCGAGAAAGTCTACGACTACGATGAAGTGCTGCAATTGGTCGTCGAGTCTGTCGCTCCGCTTGGCGCTGACTATCAGGCAAAACTCAAGAAAGCGACTTCTTCCGGTTGGATCGACGTCTTCGAAAATGAAGGCAAGCGCTCGGGTGCGTATTCTGCAGGTGTCTACGGAGTTCATCCCTATATGCTGATGAACTACAATGGCACTTTGGACGCCGTCTTTACGCTGGCGCACGAGTTGGGCCACACGATGCACACGCAGCTCTCGCATGAGAATCAACCGTTTGCGACCTCCGGATATACTATCTTTGTTGCCGAAGTAGCTTCGACGCTCAACGAGGCGTTGTTCCTCGACTATATGCTCAAAAAGATTAGTGATCCAAAAGAGCGCATTAAACTGCTCGAGCAGCAGATCGATAATATTCTCGGCACATTCTACACGCAAGTCATGTTTGCTGATTTCGAGCATCAGGCGCACATGATGGTCGAGCAGGGACAGCCGATTACTGCGGATGTTCTCAAAGGAATCTACAGCAAGATCATGACCGATTACTTCGGCGACGCGGTGGTTCGTGACGAGCTATACGACGTCCTCTGGTCGCGTATCTCGCATTTCTACAACAGCCCATATTACGTCTATCAGTATGCGACGTGCTTTGCCTCCTCCGCCAAGTTGGTGCAGGGAATTCAAAGCAAGGACGCCAAAGTGCGCAAGGAAGCTACCGAGAAGTATCTCACTTTGCTGAAGTCAGGCGGCAATGACTATCCGATGGAACAACTTAAGAAGGCCGGTGTCGATTTGACCCAGCAGGAGACGATCAAAGCGGTTGTGGATCAACTTGAAGCGTTTGTCAACCAATACGAACTGGAGTTGAAGAAGCTCAAGACTTGATGATCTTGTCGCGACCAACAGGCCCCGGCCTGCGACAATTTCCGTAGAGGGTGGTTAATCAGTGAAGCCGGAGTCGGTTGCTCAACCGATTCCGGCTATTTGTTTGAACTGCAATTGGTCTACGATTCTTCGCCCGGCCGACTGCGATTGACGGTGAGATTGAAGACATCCGGCCTTGAATAATGACCGGTCGTATCAAGGGTCATTTGTTCGCGGCGGATTTCGTGAAGATCAATTTCGGCAAGCAGGATCGTTTCCTGATCGAAGACCGGCCCTGCGATGTAGCGAGTGTCCGGCGCGATTATGGCACTGCCGCCGCGAAGTACCAGCTTATCGGGGTCTGCCGCGAGTTCGGCAGGTAACTCAAACTGCTACGGCAGATCGGTGACCTTCATGATGATCCCCGCCGCCAGGACAAAACAGCGTCCCTCAAACGCATATTGACGGCTGGCGATTTGATGCAGATCGTGCACCGTCGGCCAGACAGCAGCATGAATCTGCTCCGCGCTTTCGTGCATAACCTGCCGCGCCAACGGCATCCAATGCTCCCAGCAAATCAATCCGCCCACACGTCCAATTCCCGTCTTAACCGCACCGAGATCTTTCGCATCGCCATTTCCCCAGATCATGCGCTCGGTGTAGGTCGGCACCAATTTGCGACGATGGCTGACGATACGGCCGTCGACGTCGAAGGTAAGCAAAGAATTATAGATTGTTCCATTTCCTGGGCCGACATCGATTCGCTCGTTAACGCCGATGACAATCACCAACTTGAGCTCGCGAGCAAGCTGTCCCAGCCGGTCACACTCATCACCAGGAACTGTCACGCTGTTGCGGATTAGTTCTGCAAAGACGTCCTTGGAAGGTTCATGTCCCCACAGTGCCACGTTTGGAACATAGTCCAGCCAAGCAGGATACCCGGGCAGCCAGGTCTCGCCGCAGACGACAATTCTTGCGCCGGAAGCTGCGGCTTCGCGGATGAGTCCGCAGATTTTGTCGAGACTTCGTGGTGTGTCAAGAACTACTGCACTGGCTTGGATTATTGCAGCGACGATTTTATCAGATGTTGTCACGGGCATTCTCAACTCTTTGATTTAGGAGACAGACGAATTCTGCAGTCGACTGTTCAATGTCTTCCAGGACTCCTTCCGGTCCTCGATTTTGCACTTGTTGCGCAATTCCGAGAGAATATCATCGACATACGACTTCTGCCTCATTCCGACCAACACTGAAGTTACCCCAAGGGAACTGCGTAAACAGCGAACCGCCATCTGACTTAATGTTTGAGCGGTTCCCCATTCGGTATCCACCGACTTTATGATTTGCTTCATCGGTGCACTCTGGGGGTTGTCGTCAGAAAGGCGCACCAATCCATTCCCGTAGATTGCATTTAAAGGGCGATTCACGAGAAGCGCCATATTATGTCGCCGGGCGAGTTCGAGCACGGTTAACGAGCCGGTCTGTGAGCCGTTGATAACGCAGCCGTTTTCGATCAAATTGAACGGGAGTTGAATGACTTTGAAATGGTGCAATGGCGAGATTTCGTTGGCGATGTTAATGACTCGTTCCAACGATGTGAAATCATACTCTTCCGCCAAGACTGGGAAAGTGTTTGAACTGATGCCATAACAGCGGATTCGTCCGCGGCCGCGTTCCTGCTCCAGATGTTCAAATGCCAGACGGATGCGGCGGTAATACTCTTCCCTCGCGCTCTGAAGTTCGACGCCGTTTCGCTTCGCCCAGCCGAGATAGTATTCAGGATTGTGCAGCAAGTAGACATCGATCGAACCGCAGTTAAGCCGGCTCAAGGATGCGGTCAGTTGATCCTCGATAAAAGTAGGGTGGATACAATGTTCCAGTCCTACGGAATACTTGACCAAATCGGGATACTCGCGATTATCCTTCTTCAGATTTTGGCTAAGTCGGTAGACTCGTCCCTGTAAGTATCCGACCTTTGAGACTATCACCAACTCATCACGACCAATAGTACCTTCATTTTCAATGTCTTCGATGACACTTCCAATCAGAAGCTCCGAACCGCCATCAGTGTAGTTGGTGCTGGTGTCAACGAGGTTTACGCCGGAATATAGCGCGTGTCGAAGCGCCTCACGGTGCTCCGGGAAACTCGTGTCAATACGGTAGGATCCGAAACCGACGGGACTGACTTGCAGTCCGGTATCGGAAAGGAGATTGAAGCCGATTTCCGGAAATCGCCGGGCGTATTTTTCCGTAGCCGTTACTGTCGCGTGAGTGGTGTTCACTATTGCCCTTTGGGAGTCTCTGCTTCTGTTGCTTGGGCATCAATGGCATCGAGCTTAGCTTTCCAGTCGGCCTCGAGGTGTTTAGGCACGCGGAATCCCAACATCGATGACTTGAGGCGAAATCCCCAGGATTGCGATTTCAAGTACTCTTTCTGTAGTTTCTTAAAGAGCTTGTCCTTTCGCGAAGCGATGGCATCAAAATGTTCGATGCGCAACAGTAACATTTCGACGCTCTCCCGCCGCTCGAGCATGCCGCGGAAGGTATCGTAATCCTTAAGATTAAGCAGAGACTGGACGATCGGTTCAAAGAAGATCATCGCCTGCGCGCCGATGAAGTTCAACGGCTTGACTGACTCCAATGTCATGATCGCCGGAACCGCCATCTTCCACTCAACCACCTTCTTGGCGACCTTGTCGAGCAGAGCCCGTTCTTCTTCGGTGTATTCGACCTTGGAGGTATTGTCATTGCCGGAACTTAAGGGAAACATCAGATCGGATCCTCCGGCATGTTGATCTTCGCCTTGACTATTCTCATTACTTCGTCGCGGTTGCCGGCAAAGCGGATGTATATACCGCGGAAATTTTCCAGTCGCGATGTTCGAACAAATGGTGATAGCAACACACCATTCTTGTCTTCATAATATGTCCGGTACTGCGACCAATCTTTCTCAATCTTGTTAATCAGGTATTTCACCCGAATCGTCTTTTCGCCGAATTCAAATGTCGTCTTCAGGAAGAACTGCGAGAGCGATCCCCACAGAATCAACGCGCCGGCCACGGTGAATAATGGCGAATACGTGAGCAGGTAAACAATCACCACCAGCAACAGCAGGAACAATGCAACGGCAATAGCTGTACGTGGCCGAGCCTTGGCTGGCTGGCTCTCCCACCGCAGCAAGACGTTCTCATGTTGAGCCGGCGCCGGCTCCATGCCGGCTGCAGTATTCTTTTCGGTTGATTCGCTCATGTTACGAGTCTACGGCCGCTTTTCCGGCTCAGTCTTATAGCGTTCCTGACGGATGCGCGAGATTTCGTCGAGCAGTTCCTGTCCCTCGATGATTTTCTTTCTGATCAACAGACTAACCAGTGCTTCCTGCGCAAGGTTGTTGCTCAAGGTTAGCTCATCAAACGTGATGAAGT
>CAUJJY010000252.1 GCA_963205155.1 Candidatus Zixiibacteriota bacterium
CCCCGCCGAGGTAAAACGTCTCGCAATTTTAACGTCGATTCTACTCCTTGCCGGCGGGTTGATTCTCGGACCGATCGTGCAGAAGTATGCGTTCGGCGCTTACTGGACCGGGTGGCCCTTTGGGCACGATTTGACTGACAATAAGACCGCCCTGGCAATGGTGATGTGGTTAATCGCGATCTGGCGGGATTCAAAGACGAAGAATGGCCGCTGGTGGTATATCAGCGCCACGTTAGTGCATCTATTAGTCTATCTTATTCCGCACAGTGTTCTGGGATCCGAGTTGGACTACACCGATCCCAATTCCAATTAGTGGATTTCTCTAATCGTCCTTCTTGTCGAGCACCCAGCTCAATATCATCGACACCAGACTGATAACGATACTCCCCAAAAGTGCCGGCATGAAGCCGTCGATACGAAGGATTTCGGTCATCGCTGCCGTGAGCATCAGCATGAGTGCGTTGATCACGAGTGTCAAAAGACCGAGAGTAAGAATAATGAAAGGAAATGCGAAGAACTTGATTATCGGCTTAATGAACGCGTTCACAATTCCAAAGATCAGCGCAACGATCACAATCTGCCAAGGATCGCCTTCAAGATGAATTCCTTCAATTAGGTAGTCAGCAACCCAAAGTGCGATTGCGTTGATGATTAGTCGAATGACTACGAATCTGAGCATGGTCGAATTCCTTTTCTTAATGACTGCCGGAAAGATAGCCCAGTCGAGAACAACCGCCTATTATTTTTTTAACGGCAACGTCTTGAAATCTTCGGTGGCGCGAACCAATTCCTGCGCCATAGCCGGCTCCATCGGCGAGTGAGCGCCTTCAGCAACAATCCGCAATTCAGATTTCGGCAGGGCCTGATGCAGATTCCACGCCGATCGAACCGGACAGATGATGTCATAACGGCCCTGCACAATCCGACAAGGTATTTCACGTATAGTTTTGCAGTCGTCCAGAAGTTGGTTGGGCGATCGAAGAAAAAATCTATTGAAAGTGTAATGACACTCAATGCGGCCAATCGAGAGAGCTGAAGCAGATTCAGTCATTTCGGAGATGGCAGTCTGGTCCTGCACAAGACACATTGTGGAGGATTCCCACATCGACCAGTTTCGTGCCGCTGATAGTTGGATTTTCGGATCCTCAGAAGTCATGCGTCGATAGTATGCCGCAACCAGATCAATCCTTTCGGCTGCAGGAATGTACCCGCTGAATCGTTCCCACGCGTCAGGCCAGATTTCTGACGCCCCAAACTTGTGCAGCCAGTCTATTTCAGAAGGATGACCGAGGAAAACTCCGCGAACAATCAGCCCCGCGACGCTCTGCGGATAGGTCTGCGCATAGGCGAGAGCAAGTGTACTTCCCCAACTTCCACCGAATACAATCCAGCGATCGATCTTGCAGTGCGAACGGACTTTCTCTAAGTCATCGACCAATTCCCAGGTCGTATTGTGGTCGAGTTCGGCATGGGACGTACTCCTGCCGGCGCCGCGTTGGTCAAGTAAAATGACCCGGTAGAAGGTTGGGTCGAAGAACCTGCGGTAGCCGGGGAGAATTCCGACTCCTGGACCACCATGCAGAAAAACAACCGGAACACCGTCTGGGCGACCGACTTCTTCATATACAACCGTATGCACGTTTGAGACTTTGAGACTCGATACCTTGAAAGGTTCAATTTCAGGAAAAAGTCCGCGACCCGTCACAATCGACCTCCGCAATTACAATGTTTGGATGTGCCTAAATTGCAGAAATCTTAGCCGATTGACAAGAACTTTATTGGTTAATGTGGAGTGATATTTAATGATTTGATTTCCGAGGGCGGGATCATCGAACCTGCTCGGTCGCTTGCGATTTGCTCTGCAAGACTCTGTGGACCGATTGCGACAGCTCGAATGCGCTGAATGGTTTGCTCAAGAAGGCGTCGATTCCGCTCCTTCTGATGATTTCATCCGAAAGGCCAATACCATCTCCGGTCAGGAGGATGATTGGAGATTTGAAGCCGCTATCACGCAGCTCGATGGCGAACTGCAACCCGCTCTTTTCCGGCATGACTTGATCAGTAATCAGCACATCAAATGCAGGGCCAGCTTCGATCTTGGCGATGGCTGTTCTGTATTCTGTCGCCGTCTCCACTTCATATCCCAGTCGTCGCAACATCTGTTCGGCCAGATCGGCAATCTCGCGCTCATCATCGACGAATAGGATACGTCCCTGGCCGCGCTCGAGGCCATTCTGCTTGCCATCACCCGGCGAAGCTTCGAGATTGGCCAAGGGGAGCATTACGGTGAAGACAGTGCCTTCGCCAAGTCGGCTCTCGACGGTGATAGTCCCCTTGTGACTAAGGACGATCTGGCGCGAGACTGATAGTCCGAGACCGGTGCCTTCACCAGCCGGCTTCGTAGTAAAGAATGGCTCGAACACCCGTTGTCGAGTGGAATCGTCCATGCCAGTACCGGTGTCAGCCACCTGCAGGCGAACGTAGGTTCCTGGCTGAATATCGACATTTGCGCCGGACTGGCCTGCGTCGATCTCCTGCATATCGAGCTTCAGAGTCAGACGACCGCCGGCTTCACGCATGGCGTGACAGGCATTGACACATAGATTCATGATGACTTGATGCATTTGCACCGGATCCGCCATAACGGCATCAATGCCGGCTTCACCCTCATGAACAATCTCGATATTCGGCGAGACACTGGCGCGCAGGAGCTTGATGACCTCCTTCACGATATGATGCAGCAACAGTGGCTTACGTTCCTGCTCAATTTGGCGGCTAAAGGCCAAGATTTGCTTTACCAGTTCCTTACCGCGCGTCGCGGCTTTCATAACGTGGCCAAGATCTTCGTACGTCTGACTCTTTTCGTCAAGATCCTGCATTACGAGTTCGGTATAGCCATACAGCGGTGTCAGAATGTTGTTGAAGTCGTGGGCGATGCCTCCGGCCAGAGCGCCCAGCG
>CAUJJY010000253.1 GCA_963205155.1 Candidatus Zixiibacteriota bacterium
GACCTCTTGACCGCGGTAGTCCGGCTGTGACAATGCGAAACGAGTGCGGAAATCACGATCAGTAATTGCGAGGATTGACTTGAGGGAGCCGATCATTGGATCGGCCGCATCCTTGTACCGCGTATACGGGTTAAATCCACCGGCAAATAACAATTGGCCTTCAGTTCCGATCACAAGATACATAGCGAAATCGGTACTTAACCGGCCGCCACCCTTTGCCATTGGGTGCTTGCCCAACACACTGAAGGTAAATTGCGATAATCCGGCTTTGAGCGGCACAACAGCAAATCGGCCACGATAGAAACGATAGTCAGGAGTCGGACCGGCTTTGTCGCCCCATGACTCCGGCAGTTTTGATACAGAGACATTTGTTGAGTGTTCGACTTGAAATTGCACCTGCGCGTAAAGCGTAGCCTGACACTCCAATTCAAAGTCGACGAACACAGAGTCCTTAAAACCGGTACCGGGTGTGAACTTAAACACCGAACTGAAATGACGGTCCTGGAATCGTCTCGTCTCCAGCTCATTGATCGGAAACGCCACCTCGATTGGAACCACATCCGGGCGACTATGCGGGGGAACTAATGTCAAACGACATTCTTCCGGCGGCCCGGAACAGATAGTCTTGCCGTCCTCATTAATCGCAAAATAGATGGAGCCTATTGCAGACCATGACTTATCACCCTTCTTTTCCAGTGCGAGTCGATGACTGCCCACATGAACCGGCGTGAACGTAAATAGGAAAGTTTTCGTTGCACCCGAATCGATCGGCGCCTCCCAGACGACAGAGTCGGGCGCAATTGGCATGGTGTAAATATCTCCCTTGGCAATTCGTAAAACGACAGTCTCTGCAGACGCACGATGGTAAACCAGCGCGACTTTCAACGAACAGGCTTTCGTCAATGTCGGGTTGCTTAGGAACTGCATCTCTCCGCCAAGTGGTTGCGGCCGTTGCCCGATCCGGGCGGACAATGTCGGCGTAATCGTTGTGGGTTTCGTCGACCCGGCATCTGCTCGAACAACCACCATGGCCATTAAGAGAATTGCCGCAGTAACTATAGATCTATACATACTTATGCTGTTCCTCTTCGGGTTGCGAATTTCGCTCCATATACCGGGACTTAGTTTACTTCTATTATACACCATCAGCAAACTACCGACATCGGTTTTCTCCATTGCCGAACGCCATATTTTGGGTATGTTGCCTCCATGATTGAAAAGCTACGCAAATTCGACACTATTGAGATCGACATCGAAGACCTCGCCTTGACCGGCAAATCGATCGGACACCACAATGGGATGGTGATTATGTCCGATCAAGGCTTACCGGGCGAACGAATCTCCTGCCAGATTACCATGACAAAACGTCGCTATGCATTCGCGCGATTCAAAGAACTGCTCAAGGCTTCGCCGCGACGCATTGAACCACGTTGCTCGAATTTTACCCGCTGTGGCGGCTGCACTTGGCAGAATCTTGAATACGCAGACCAGATCGAGTATAAGACCCGATTCATTCGTGAAGCTTTGGCGCGAATCGGAAAGTTGGCGAATATTCCGATCGATCCACCGGTAGTTGCCGGAGAGACGTTCTATTACCGCAATAAAATGGAATATACCTTCGGGCATCACGATGACGATCCGGCCGTCGGGATGCACGTGCGCGGACGTTTTGACAAGGTGTTTGACCTGAAGGAATGTTACCTGCAGTCGGAGCAATCTGTGCAGGCGCTCGAAATTGTCCGCCAAGCGGCAATCGAGTTGCAGATCCCGTTCATGAACGAACGCACCGGTGATGGGGAATTACGGTTCCTCGTGGTTCGCGAAGGCAAATTGACCGGCGATTTCATGCTTAACCTGGTCACATTCAATCGCGAATTTGCCGGCCGTGATGAGCTATTTGCGCGAATCATCGATGGCGTTTCGGGTCTATCCTCGCTCTTCCACACGGTAAACGGGAAGAAGGCGAACGTCGCGATCGGTGATGAGCTGATTTTGGTTCATGGCCAACCGCATCTAACTGAACACATCGGCGATCTGAAGTTCCAAATCACGCCATTCTCATTCTTTCAAACTAACAGCCGGCAGACAAAGTCGCTCTATGATGTCATTCTCGAACACGCTTCGCCGAAACCCGACGAACAAATACTGGATCTATTCTGCGGTTGCGGGACCATTTCGCTCTATCTCGCTCGCCAAGTTGGGAGTGTTTTGGGCATCGAACTCAATGCCGAGGCAATCGAAATGGCGAAGCGAAATGCCGCGCTCAATGGAATTGACAATGCCGAGTTTGTTGCCGGGGATGTTCGCAAACTACTCGTGGAGCTCTCGCATTCGGATCGCCACTTTCACACTATTATCACTGACCCGCCCCGGGCGGGTATGGAGCAAAAGGCGATTCAACGAATTGTCAGGCTTAAGGCCGATAAGATCGTAGCGGTTTCCTGCAATCCCGCCACTCTCGCGCGGGATCTGGAATTGTTTGCCGAGTCCGGTTATATCACCCAGCGTGTCACGCCAGTCGATATGTTCCCGCAAACCGCCCATATTGAGGCAGTTGCTACCCTGTTGCGCGACCCGGACTTCCAGCCTCCGGCCGGTGATTAAGCGTTCCGCCTCAACATCTATTGAAGTTGACACTTGACTGGAATTTCGTTACTTCAAGGCCACGAAACTTTCATGGAGATTATGATGAAACGGATTTTGACATTTGCCGCCTTTGTAATACTGCTCATTCTCACTGCTTCGACCAGCGCTGCTCCAAAGTTGTCGGCGGAAGAACAACTGCAGAAAATCGCGGAAGACTACCTTGTTCTACAATTCGAATTTGATCCGGTGCATGCAACGGAAATGGGAGAGCATCGCTATGACGGCCGTTACCCCGACTTTTCCGCAGGCGCGATCAACCGGATGGTCAGCAAGCTTCGCCAGGTGAAAGCAAATCTCAAGAAAATCAAAGTCTCGGAATTGAGTACTGATGCCAAGATAGACCACATGCTGTTGGAATCGAATATCGAAACTCAGATAATCTATCTGACCAGCACCATTCTCTACCGCGACAACCCGAAGCTCTTCAGTTCAACCGCAGTCAATGGCATTTACCTCATCATGCTCTCCCAGTCCTTGAGTGTGACCGAGCAGTTAAACCTGATACTTGAACGGCTGACAAAACTGCCAGACTTCTTGGTGGCCGGTGAGAAGCAGATTAAAAATCCACCCCAGGTATGGGCTGCATTGGCAAAGGATGAATCCGATAACGCCACAACCTTCCTAAGTGACGTTTCCGCGTTTTACAGTGCCCAGATACCGGAACGGCAGAGTGAGATTGATATTAAGTTTGCCGCAGCTTCGGCCGCGTTTCAAGATTACTCGGATTTCCTCAATGAGTTTGTGGAACGTGAAGGTCAATCATTCGCGATCGGCCGGGAGGTCTTCAATCGCCTTTTGACGACACAGTACTTCCTCGATTTCAATGTCGATTCTCTCCTGCGTTTCGGCGAAACAATGCTCGATCAATCAAGTGCCACCTATGACTCACTGGCCGCAATCGTAGATAGTCTTCCGCCGGTTGAAGAGAAGAATACCTTTATTCCTCGCAGTTTTACCCGCGAAGACGTCCTCGACTACTTTCAGTGGGAGATTAATCAAGTTCGTGACTGGGTTCTCCAAAATGACTTTGCTACAATTCCATCAGATATTGGCGAATGCTTACCGGTGGAAACACCGCAGTTCTTGGAAAACATTGTCGGCGGAATAGCCTACCAGCCGCCGGGCGCCTTTGAGCCGGTGCAGACGGGCCGATTCTATGTCCGCCCGCTCCCTGATTCACTCGATGATGCCAATCGCTCGGCCTTCTTCCGCTACTGCTACCGCCGCGGATTTCGCTCTTCTGTTGTGCACGAGGCGTATCCCGGTCATCACATGATGCTGCAGTTAGCCAATCGTAATACTTCACTGATTCGTCGCCTCCAACGCAACGACCTGTTTGTCGAAGGTTGGGCGCTCTATTGTGAAGAAGCCATGTACAATTCCGGATTCTACGGCAGAGATCCCCGCCAAATGCTGGCGATTGCCGGTGGTATTCGCTTCCGGGCCGCCCGAATCATTGTGGACGCTCGACTACAAACCGGCCAATTCACCTATCAACAGGCCATCGATTGGATGGTCGAAAAGCTTGGCGCATCAATAGAGTACATCGAGAAGGAAGTCAGCAGGTACACCCTGATGCCAACCGTACCCATGACTTATCTACTTGGCAAAGAGCAAATCAATCAGATTCGTACCTCATTGCAGCAACGCATGGGCGATCAATATTCGACAAAAAGGTTCCACGACCTCCTCTTAAATGAGGGAGCCATTCCGCCGGTATTGATCTCGCGCAAAGTGAACGATCTGATTCTTTAATACCGCTTAATTCCGCGCCTGAATCTTCCGATAACCTGAATAGGCAAGGCGTCCGTGCGTCCGTTTTCGAACATCTGCGGCGCAAGTCGTTTTGTTGTCCCACAAGTGTTGGACAGACAATAACTTAACAGGTTCGCCCCCAAGGTTCTGCGAGCCGGGCAGAAGCTCGCAGCATACGGGCGATCAGGCGGAGGCTGACTTATATGGCAAAAATCCTTCTCGCGTCCGATTTTCAGCTCGGTCGTCAGTTTCCCGGACTCGGCAAGTCTGGCGATTTAGTGCGCAAGGCACTCAAAGATGCGCTTGAGAAGTGCGTTTCGCAGGCTTTAGAGTCGAGCGTCGATCTACTGGTTGTAAGCGGAAACCTCTTTGCAACGAATCTCGTTTCACGGAACCTCATCGATTTCGTTTACAAACAGGCTGAACGCCTGGGGCGGATTCCCTTTGTCGTGGTGCCGGGAAGCCTTGACTGTCTTGATGACAACTCCATCTATCTCCATTTGCCATTGGAAAACCGGCCCGACAACATCTGCGTGTTGGGAGCCGATCACGAGTGCACGATTAATTTTGCCGATTCAAATATCACCGTTTACAGTGTTCCTGACTTTGGCCCCGATGTTCCTCAAAGCGGCTGGCGCGTTCCCGTACGCACTAATTTCGATGGGGCACATTTGCTAATCGTGACGAATCGCGAAGCTTTCGAATTTGCGCAGCCAAACTTGCTGAGCCCGACTATGCAGCAGGTCGTACTCAGGGACACCTTCGACCTTGTCGCGATCGGCGGATTTCCGGACTTCAAGCAGTGGGCGACCAAAGTTTATTCAAGCGGGTCTGCCGAAGTGTTGGACTTTGGCTCTGCCGAAAGTGGATTATGTCTGATGACTGAAGTCGAGGGTGGAAGTCTGCGAGCCGAGCCAAGTCCCATTGGTGAATTGAACTGGAAACGACTCGTCATCGATACGACCAAGTTCCTTTACAATATCGAAATCGAACGCGAACTGCAGAAGCTTGCCGGCGCCAATACGCTATTAAGGGTTGAAATCTCCGGTACTGCCGGTGGCGATGGTTTCCTTGATCTTTCCGGATTAGAACGAACCCAATCCGGTCAGTTTTGTCATCTGCAGATTTGCGATCAACGCAATCTCTCTGTCTCTGGAATCGGCCCGACAAGTGACAACGGCGGCAGCCTGATTGGCGAGTACACGGCGTTACTTTCGGACAGTATCAACAAAGCCCCGGGCGAGTTGAAAGCCAAATACATTGAAGCCATGTCTACTGGACGCGCGCTTCTATCGGGCAAGGATGTGATCTAATGAAAATATTGCGACTTGAAATCAAGCGCTTTGGTCGTTTTGCCGATCAAACTTTCGAATTTGCCGACGGCGTCAATATCGTGCTTGGTGGCAATGAATCGGGCAAGTCGACCATTGCCGAAGCGATCTGCGCGGTGCTCTTCGATGATCCAGCTCGGCTTACACCGACGATTGGTCGCTACGCGAATTGGCAATCGGATCATCCGTTCCTGCTTCATTTGGAATACATGTCCGACAATAAGCACTATCGCCTGACCAAAGATGTCTCTACCGAATTGTCAATGTTGGAAGAGGTCGAAACCGGCACTCGCTGGAATTCGCATAAGGAAGTCCAGGAGCAGATTTATCGGGCACTCGGGTTCGCTGAACGGGACTTTTTCGAAGCGACAGCGTTTCTCCGCCAGGGCGATCTTGGACGAGTCAATCGTCATGCCAATCTCATCAAGGACAAGCTGGAGCGACTGTTCAATAGCAATAAGGATGAAGTCCTCGCATCCCGTCTACTCGAGAAGCTTGGCTCCCGGATTCATGAACTTGAAGGCGACGATTCTCACAGCGGTGAAATCGGGCAACT
>CAUJJY010000254.1 GCA_963205155.1 Candidatus Zixiibacteriota bacterium
ATCTTGAGTGGTTCGATGTTCAGGATTTGATCAGGGAAACGATAGAGCAAAGTCAGGGCTCGCTGCGCGACAGACATGTAAATGTTGTCGCTTGTGAAGAATCAACGTTGATAAATGGCGATTTCGGACTGTTATTGCACGCTTTGGCCAATCTCGTGCTCAATGCCGCCATGTACTCGCCTCCGGATTCGACCATTGAAATTGTCACCTCAAGAAGTGATGGCCACTTGGCCATAGCCATTTTGGACCGCGGGCCGGGAATTCCCCCTGGAGAAATGAACCAGATTTTCGAGAAATTCAGACGACTCCCCGGAAGTCCGTCCGGAGGAATCGGACTCGGACTATCATTGTCCAAGAGCATTGTCGAACTGCACAGAGGTCAAATTCATGTCGCCAATCGGAGTGACGGTGGTGCAAAGTTTACAATTGAATTGCCGCTTAAGGACCAGCCTGCGGCGTTAACGGGAGAGGCTCCAAGTGAGCAATGAAATCAAAATACTGGTCATTGATGACGAGCCGGCAATTCGCAAGCTGTTGAGAGTATGCCTGGAACCAGATGGATACCACGTTAGCGACGCCCCGACTGCAAATGATGGTCTAAGGGAGGCCATCTCATTTAAGCCGGAAGTCATCATTCTCGATCTTGGTCTGCCGGACATGAGTGGCGATGAATTCGTTCGTCGGATTCGAGAATGGTCGTCAACTCCAATTATCGTCCTGACTGTCAGGGATAGTGATGCCGACAAGGTTGCCGTACTGGACGCCGGGGCTGATGACTATCTTACCAAGCCATTCAGTGCTGCTGAATTGCTCGCGCGAGTGCGGGTCGCACTTCGACACGCGCACCCTGGTGAGGAATCAGCGATCTTTGTTTCCGGACCGCTTGAGATTGACTATGCAGCGCGGATCGTAACAGTCGACGACAAGATTGTGCACTTGACTGCGACTGAGTACAGCCTGCTGCGATTGTTGGCGCGTCATGCCGGGAGAGTTGTCACGCACACACAGATTTTGCGGGAGGTCTGGGGTCCGACGGCTGTCGAGCAGCGGCAGTACTTGCGGGTTTACTTTGGGCAGTTACGAAAGAAACTGAGTTCAAAATCACTACGAGAAGATTTGATTGCAACCGAACCGGGGATCGGCTATCGGCTCCTTACTTCTGACTAAATCTCTTGAGTTAGCGACCAAAAGGAGATCTTCTATTCTGGCAAGAAAGCGAGTAACTAGTTGTGCCGCAGAAACTGGCTGGCAGTGGTGGATTATTTTGGAACTGCTGGGTAAACCACGGACGACAGATGCCGCAACTCGCGACTTGGTCCAGAAAGACACCAAAAATCGCCCTGCGGCACCTACACGGTGATTACAGTCTTGCACCAAGCATAGAGGGCGTCATAGACGACGAACTCCTTAGCAAGGATTTCATGGTCGTCTTTGAAGCCCATATGCCGAAACCCCTCGGCAATTGCCGCCAATCCAGCTGATTCCGGTCGCTTCCACAGGCTGTTATCGGTGTCTGCTCCATTGACTATCTTTGCGAGCAGTACAAGCGCCGGATCATTGTCGAGATTGTACTTTTTCACAATCGCCTCGAATGAGCATTCCTTGCCATGGTGCCCTAACTCCACGTTGGGGACATCATACGGAATCGCCTGTTGCTCTTCAGAAACGGACATGACTTGATCAGAAGGAACAAACAAGAACTCTGCTTTCGGATCGACAAACTTGCTGATCAGCCATGGACAGGCTACTCGATCGACCTTCACATTTTGGCGTGTAACCCATTTCATCCTGTTCACTCCTCTTGATTCACTTTGTCACAAAATGCAGTTAATAGTGTTGAGACGCCAGCGACTTATCTGGCGTCTCAATCAGAGTTCAATCGACAATAGTGTCGGTGCGACTATTGGGAGACTTCCGCGTTTAGTGCCTTGACAGCGTCCGGCCTTCCCCAGTTCAAAAACAGGGCGGGAACCACTACCAGATTGAGAAATGTAGCGGTTGTCAAACCTCCCAAAATCACAATTGACATTGGAGCTTGAATTTCACTGCCCGGTTTATGGCTGGCCAAAGCAAGAGGAATCAGAGCAAGCCCAGCACAGAGCGCCGTCATCAGAATTGGACTAAGTCTCTGCATCGAGCCTTCGACAACCGCCTCGTATAGTGATTTCTTCTCTGTATCGATCAAGTAATTGAAATGCGATACCATCAAGATACCGTTTCGAACGGCGATTCCAAAGAGCGTGATGAAACCAACCAATGAGGCAATTGAGATGATTCCTTCGGTAAAGAAAACACTGACGATACCACCGATTAGCGCAAGCGGAAGGTTCACCATTACCAGAATTGCCTGGCGGAAATTACCAAACTCCGTATAAAGCGCGACAAGAATTGCACCAATTGAGATCAAGCTCAATAGAGTCACGGTACGAGTCGCCTCCTGCTCGCTCTCAAACTGGCCACCATACTCGACATAGTAACCGCGAGGCATTTGCACATTGGCGGCAATTCGTTCACGGATCTCGGTAATGACTGAATGCAGATCCCGGTCCGCCACATTTGCTTGGACAACGATTTTGCGCTGGGCGTTCTCCCGGCTAATGTAGTTCGGTCCCCGATCGACCTGAATATCTGCCACCATCGACAGTGGGGCCGTCCCGCCTGCAGGCAAGTCAACAAGACTCCTCTTAAGCGCATCAATATCGCCGCGAAACTCGGGCGCATATTGAACAACGAGATCATGGCGGTGCTCGCCTTCGTAAATCTGTGATGCTTTTGCACCAAGGAAGGCAACGTCAATGAACTCATCCAGGTCGGCAGAACGCAGCCCGTATTGTGCCATCTTTTCGCGATTGGCAAGGATTCGTACTTGAGGAACGTCAGTCTGCTGATCTACAAAGAGATCAACCACGCCCTCAATGCCTTCCATTTGGCCCTTGATCTGTTCGGCGTATTTGCGCAATTCATACAAATCAGGTCCGAACAATTTGACGGCAATGGCTGCGCGCGTGCCTGACAACATGTGGTCAATTCGATGCGAAATCGGTTGACCGATGGTAATGTTAGACCCTTGGACGATGGAAAGGTCATTTCGCAGTTCGGCCAGAAGGTCCGACTTTGACACCTTGGTCAGGTCGAGTTGCACCTCCATTTCGTGAGCGTGCGAACCGAGCGAGTGTTCATCCATCTCCGTGCGGCCAGTACGCCTTGCCGTGGAAACTACTCCCTCGTGGGACAGCAGGATTCCTTCAACCATTCGGCCAATTTGATCAGATTGTTCCAGCGATGTCCCGGGCACGGTTGCAATTGACACATTGAACGTACCTTCATTGAATTCGGGCAAGAACGACCGGCCAAAGAATGGCAAGACTGCCAATGCGCCAATCAGAAGTACCGCCGAGCCTACAATCAAGACAGATCGATGCCTCAAAAAGAATAACAGGCTCGGTTGGTACATTTCTTTGAGCTTACGAAGTAGCCAACTATCGCCATGGTGACGTTCAGAGAGCCGCCCAAGAAGATATGAATTCAGCACCGGTGTCACCGTGAGCGCGACGAAGAGCGATGCCAGGACTGATACCACATAGGCAATTCCAAGTGGCTGCAGCATACGACCCTCGACTCCACTCAAGAACAAGAGCGGAATGAAGACCA
>CAUJJY010000255.1 GCA_963205155.1 Candidatus Zixiibacteriota bacterium
GTTCCTGCGCTATTATCTCGACAAAGGCATTCTCGAGAAGGATCCTTTCGTTTCGATTGACCAGATCGGTGTCGGCTCGCTTGTCAAGATCGCCTTCGAAAAGGGCCGCTCCGTCAAACCGCATCTCAAAGTAGGTATCTGCGGCGAACACGGCGGCGACCCCGATTCGATCGGATTCTGCCACAAAGTCGGACTGAATTACGTGTCCTGTTCGCCGTTCCGGGTTCCGATTGCACGCCTTGCCGCGGCGCAAGCGGTGATACTTGAGAAGCAGGGCAAGGAAGCTTCGAAGCAGTCCGCGTCGGCTTAAGAGAAATCGTTCTGCAGGGCAGGTCTCCTCAAGAGACCTGCCTTTTTGTTAGGTAGAAAACTCATGTTCACCTTCCTCCTCTGGCTCATCCTCCTGATCCTCTGTTGGCCCCTGGCCCTACTTGCGCTAATTCTCTATCCCTTTGTCTGGCTCCTTATGCTTCCATTCCGGCTCCTTGGAGTCGCCGTCGAAGGCGTGTTTGCAGTTCTGAAAGCAATAATCATGTTGCCGGCACGAGTATTATCGGGCCCCTCTGGGAAATAGGTCGGAGTGTGTAGTCGTCGCATTTATCGCCCCCTTGACGTTCCAACTCCATTTTCTTAACTTCACCAGCCAATGATGAACTCTTACAAAATTGAGGATACTATGGACAAAAGCGTTTCCCAAAGACTCGCCGACTGGGTCTACAATCTGAAATATGAAGACATCCCGCCCCACGTCATTGAATCCGCCACACGCATCCTGCTTGATGCAATGGCTTGTTGTCTCGGCGGTTATCACTCGCATGACGCCAAGGTCGTGCGCAAAGTCATCGACGCACTCGGCGGCACACCCGAGTCAACGATTCTCGGTTCAAACAAGAAAACGAACAGCTACAACGCCGCACTGATGAATGCTATCCAGACGCGTTCGATGGATTACAATGACATCTACTGGAAGGAAGATCCTTCGCACCCGTCCGACATTATCCCCGCCGCCATCGCACTCGGTGAACGCGAAGATCGTAGCGGCAAAGATCTGCTGATGGCAATCGTCATCGGCCACGAAATTGAAATGCGTATGTGCGAGTTTGCTCATCCGGGCATTCGTGAAAGAGGCTGGCACCATGCGACACTGACCGCCTTTGTTTCGCCGCTTTCGGCAGGCAAGATGCTCGGCCTCACTGCCGACCAACTGATGCACGCGATCGCCATCTCGGGTTGTCGCTCATTCACTCCCGGAGCCATTGCGGCAGGGAAGCTGTCGATGATGAAGAACACCGCCGATCCGCTGGCGACACATGCCGGCGTTATTTCGGCTCTGCTTGCCAAGGAAGGCTACACCGGAACAATCGAGATCTTCGAAGGCAAGGAAGGCCTTTACAAAGTCCTTGGCGGCAACTTCGAAACCGAAGTCCTCTTCAATGGTCTCGGCACCGACTGGCGCGTACCGGATATTGCCTACAAGGCATTCCCGACCGAGTATCTCACTCAATCGCCCGTGACTGCCGCCCTGAAGCTCATCAAAGAGAAAAACGTCACCTGGGATCAAATCGAAGAAGTCACGGTCTACACGATACATCGCGCTGTTGATATTCTCGCTGACCCCAGCAAGTACCATCCGAAGGAAAAGGAAACCGCCGATCACTCAATGCCGTACTGCGTCGGTGCCGCAATCATGGATCGCATGGTTACGCCGCTTCAGTTCTTGCCGGAGCGCATTGCCGATCCGACTTTGATTGACTTCATTCAGAAGATCAAAGTCCTGGCTGATGACGAACTTGAGGCGCGCTTCCCGAAGGTCCAGCCTTCGCGCGTCGATCTGAAACTCAAGACCGGCGAGATGCTTTCGCAGTCCGTCGACTATGCCCAGGGCGACCCGCGCGAGCCGATGTCCGATCAGGATCTGATGGACAAATTCTACGGTCTTACCAAGCCATATATGAGTGACACACAGCGCGCTAAGATCGCAGCCAATATTCGCAATCTGGAAAACATCAAGAAGATCGATCAGTTCGTCGCGAGTATGGTGATGCCGGGAACCGGCAAACCTACCAAGGTCGCAGCCAAGGTCAAGCCCTCGCAAAAAGCGAATACGAAAAAAGCGACTCCTGCGAAGAAAGCCGTCGGCAAATCAAAGCCCAAAGCCAAATCGAATGCTAAACCGAAAGTTAAGACGGCAAAGAAAACTGCGGTCAAAACAAAGCCGACCGCAAAGAGAACTTCGAAGCAAAAAGCGCGTCCGAAGCGTAAGAAGTAAAATTGTAGACTAGCTTGCTATTACAATTGTAGGGGCGCAGCATGCTGCGCCCCTGCTGTTACGAAAGTGCGGGATTGACGCAAGAGCGTTATGGCAGCTTTTCTCCAACAACGGTTTTCAGCTTGTTGCCCTTAATGAATCGTGTATTAGAATCAGTACGATTGATGATTCCCAACACATCGATCGATACCGGCGTTGGATACTTCTGCGCGAACTGATCTAACGTCATCGGTTCATTCAACGTGACGATCTTCAATTTCCATGGCTGAACCGCCAGTGCATTAGCGTCAGTCAATTTGGCAAAACTCTTAACGGAATTTACGGCTGCCTGCTCGTTCGCACCCCAGCCGGCTGCCGTGCCGTAGCCGAGAATTTGGTATACTTTGCCATCGTAAGCATAGAAATAGGCTATGCCGCGTAACTCGCCGCTCTCGGTAGTCACACTGAATCGGCCCCACGACGCGGGAATTCCGTTCACGTTTGCCGATTGGCGGCCGCTTGCGCCGATACCCTGCTGGCCGAAGAACGCATTGGCAGCTTCACTGTGTGAACTCCCATCCGCCAGCGTCAACTGAATCATGGCGTCCTGCTTTTCGTTTATACCAACGACGCCCTGCATTTGATTGGCAGTGCGCCATCCCTGTGGAAACTCGTAACGAAATTTGAAATCGGGATGCAGGAAGAGATTTTCTTTGAAATATCCATGACGCGGATTTTCACCGAAGATTATCCCGTCAATCATTCCCAGATATCTCTCGCGATTGATTTCACTACCTGTGGCAATAGTCATCGTGTCAAGTTGCCCCAGGATGTTCTGAGCCCGGTTGCCCGGATTCGGGTGTGTCGACAACCACTCCGGAACATCGCTTCCACCAGCCGCTTGAGTTACCCCGTCAAGCATTTCCATCACACCAACCAGCTCCCGCGGATCTTCATTAATCCTGCTCATATAGCGAAGGCCAAGCGCATCAGCCTCGGTTTCGTCATCGCGTCCGAACTTCAAAAATAGCAGGCCAAGACCCTGTCCGGCTGCGTCTGCATATCGCTGTAGGCGCGGTTCAAGCAGAGTCGAAACGCCCAAGCCGATTTGCGTAATCTGCGCTGTGCTCATCTGCACAACTGAATGCTTCCCGGTTACATGCCCGATTTCGTGACCGACGACACCCGCCAGCTCGGCCTCGCTGTTGAGATAGGCGAGAATGCCGCGCGTTACATAGATGAATCCTCCGGGTACGGCAAAGGCGTTCACCGCCGGATCATCGACAACCTTAAAGCTCCAGGGCAAATTCGGGCGTTCGCCCTGTGCCGCCATTTTCAATCCCAGATCGCTGACATACTTTTGCAGAGCAGGATTAGGATAAAGACCCATCTGTGCGGTAATCTGCTTGTCAGCATCCTGACCAATCGCAATTTCTCGTGACTCGCTGATCATGTTGAACTGCCGCTTGCCGGTTGCCGCGTTAGTTGCGCAACCGTTAATCATTGCCGCCGTGCTTGCTATTGACGCAAGTAACAGCGCCAGTAATCCAAATCTCAGGAAATAACGCAAATTTCTGCGACGAACTTTCGATCTCAAAACATCCATATTTTCACCATTGTGTTAGGGGTACACGATCCACATGTCTACATTTAATACGCATGGTTTGCAGCAATTGCCAATCTATTATTTCCGAGATCAGTCCCCGGCAACCGACTGTGGCGGCTGAACCGTACTGATATGCGGCGTATCGAAACTTGGAGGCGGTATCCGCAGGACAAAACCGGGAATCAGCGTGTTCGCCAGAGTATAAATGATCAATCCGCCGAAAATATTGCCGCTGACTTCAAAGGTATCTCGCAGGATCCCCGCAATGACCAGCGTAAACACAAGTGTCGGCAACATCGCAACACCGATGCGCAATCCACCGACGAATGATTCCTTCAGGGCGATCCGGCGATGAACACATATCCAAAACAAGCGCACGGGGATCATGATTGCCAAAAACGCGCCTCCCGTGAAGAGCGCCGCAACCGAAAAATCCTCGCGATTGAGATGGAGTCCGGCATTGAAGAAATAGAATGGTACGAACACCGAAGCGAACAACTCGACCGCATGCAGCATCTGTTCGGAGGCCATGGCCGGAAGTTCTTCGCGAAATCTCTGCGCCGCCACACCGGCTACGAACGCGCCGACGAGATAGTAGACACCCAATTCACGGGTGACGAAAGCGCAGACCACCGCCAGCATCAGCAAGAATGCAAATTCAGAACGCGGCGCATAAGGGAGGAGGACCTTGGCAAAAAACTTCAACAACAACGGCAGTATCGCAATCAAGCCGATTAACACCAGCAACGACACTGAAAAACGCGTCGCCGTCGAAGACTGCACAACCGCGAAGAGTGCCGCCAGTGCCACCAGTTCGATTGCGATGACCTTGGTTCGCACCCAGAATCGTTCGCGCTCGTCGAGGTGCAGAGCTTTGAGAGAATCGAGAATGAACCCGGCCGAAGGCGTCAACAACGCCAGCGCCACTAAAACCGCAGGACGTACCGGTAAGTCAAAAACCAGCATGGCGGCATAACTAATCGCCGCCAATCCTACCAGGTGAAATCCAATATACTGCAGCAAGATCCATGCATGCGATCGCAATTCGGCAAAGTTAATCTCCAAACCGGCAAACAGAAAGAGCGACACAATGCCAAAAGTCGCCAGCAGGCCGATTGTGTTGTCGTGCGCAAATAGCGACAGGCCAACTCCCGCCCCTAATCCTAAAAACACGCAGGTAATTGCCGAAGGTAGTCGGAAACGCTGCAAGAATCGCGGGAGCACGAACAGCGCAAACAGCAGAACGATGTAGATCAACTCGGAGTTCTTGAATTGTGCCAGCGATTCCATTAGGAACTCCTTTGACTAAGTAGCCGGGAATTGCGTCGGTATCGCAAAACTATCGTGAT
>CAUJJY010000256.1 GCA_963205155.1 Candidatus Zixiibacteriota bacterium
CGGGTGCGCGTGGACAAGAACAAGGTCGCGCCGCCGTTTAAGGAAGCCGAGTTTGATATCATGTTCGGTACGGGCATCAACTACGAGGGCGAGATTCTTGACATCGCGACGAATCACAATCTGATACAAAAAAGCGGGACGTGGTTCTCCTACGGTGAAGAGCGCATGGGCCAAGGGCGCGAAAATGCGCGGGCGTTCTTGCAGAACAATCCGGAAATCAAAGAGAAGCTCAAAGCGGCGATTATGGAAAAGGTCGGATTGGGGACGAACGGGCATCAGGAGGCGGAGGAGTAGCTTCAACTTTCCATTAAGCTAACCTAAGTACAAAAGCCCGCCTTGCACCGTGCTTCAGGTGGGCTTTGGCGAACTGAGCCTTCTTTCGACTTGTCTTGGTTACGTAGTTCTGCCCTTTTAAGGGAGTGTTTGTTGTGTCGGAACCGATTATCGAAGATAGTGTACCCGTAGGTCTCAATCTCGCGGTGCTCAAATCAAGCACATGGTCGTATCGCGACATTTTCTCCGATACTCGCAAATTGCTTCAACGGTGTTGGCCGGAAATACTTGTCACAGCTCTGTTCGCGCCACCGATTTTGTGGGTGATTACTCGCTGGGTAGTGGGTGGTCTGTTCGGGGATGCCGACTATCAGAACACGCTTATTTTGGGTGCCGCTCTGATTACCAGACAATGTTTGGACTCAATCTGGTTCGTGGCTATGGCGCCAGCGCTCGTAATGGTCAGATCAAAGATTGAAGGCAATTCACCAAGACCATCGGATATCCTACGGAAATCGGGGGAAGTCGCTCTAACTCTCTTCTTGGCCGGCACGATCTATAATTTCGTGCTTAACTCAGGCACAAACATACCGGTGTTGATTTCTCCAATTTTTGATTTTCTACTCAGTATCAATGACAGTCTCGAGACGTTGAATGGTCCAGAGTTCGTTGCTGTAGATGTAGGTTTTTTCGTAGCGTTTATTCTGCCGATGATTCTTGGATATGTTGTGACGTCATACCTAATCTTTTTTCTGTGTTCAGCAGTTTTTCAACGGACAAGCGTACTGGGATCTCTTCGAACCTCAATTCGATTGGTCCACGGTAATTGGTGGAAGCTCTCAGTTCTCTTTCTGCTGATGGAGCCGAAGTTCTCTTTTGTTTTTCTGATTGATCTAATCCAGCCGGAGTTCCTATCGAATATCGTCTGGATGACATTCTTGAGCACTCCGCTCCAAGTTTTGGCCATCGGTCTCTCAATAATAGTGTTCTTGATTCTGCTATCAATTGCCAGGTACTCAAAGGTATGTATTAAGTGTGGGTCAGAAGTCTCTATCAATGATAGCGAACTAACTCTCAGGCGATTCGACTGTCCTCACTGCGGAATGGACAATTTTATTGAAATTACCGAGCCTGAAGTTTCAGGGCTGGACTATAGAAGTACTCCGTAAATAGTCCAATCAAACTTCAATTCCATCGCGAGCAGACTTTGAATCGGGCTGTCGGGGTTCGTAGCTATCCTGTATCGCCACGAAATCGGCAAAGAACGCATTTATTCTGTGGCGATAGTCTTCGCGGACCCTGCATGAATTAATCGAATTCACACACTGTGGTTTGGTGCGCATGGGATAGTGATTAAGTAGGTCAGACAGAAATGTCTGACCTACCTTTCTGTTACAGCATTGACTTTAGTTTCCGAGGCACTGGGCACAGGGCGCCGGGCCGCCGGCGAAGATGTAATTTATCAGGGACACAGCGTCTGATATTGAGACAATTGAGTCACAGTTGGAATCGCCGGCAAGCAGCGGATTCGGGGCCGACCCACCAGCAAAGATGTAGCTAATGAGATAAACGGCATCAGAGATGTTGTTTACACCATTGCCATCGGCGTCACCGCAGGAAAATGTACTCGATTCAACTACGATCAAGCCGTTGTCAGTCGCGAGGTAAGCGCGATTGCCTTCGATCGCAATTCCGACCGCAAAGCCAAGAGAAGTGGGAAATTCGCCCGCATAGGTCGGATGTCCCGGGTCAGTGATGTCCATAACAAGCAAGCCATCGACAAAATTAGCGATATAGGCATATCCGCCGCTGAATATGATCTCGTGCGGCATGTCATAGACGATAAGGTCTTCGGTGCCGACCGGATTCAGGGGATCGCTGACATCCACGATTCTGATTCTCTGACTGTAGGTTCCGACGTAAACGAAATTACCGGTTATGGCAACCGTAAGCGGCGAATTCCAAAATTCAAATGTCGACATCAACATTGGAGCAGCTGGATTCGAGACATCAATGATATATAACCGGGATGAGTCGCCAACTTCACCGGCGACCGAATACGCATAGTCACCTTGAGTTGTAACATCAATAAAGTCAGAGGATAGTCCATCATCCCAGAAGCCAAGTTCGACTGGTGCTGCCGGGTTGGAGATGTCAACGATTCTAATACCACCCTCGCGATCGGCAACGTAGGCACGTGTTCCAGAGACTTCAATACTCCTTGCCCGACCCGGTGTGTTCAACGAGTTGACGAGGCTCGGGGAGAGCGGATTGCTGATGTCGATGACCTCGAGCCCGGCAGTGTCGTCGGCGACCAGGACATTATTTCCGACTAATGCCATTCCCCGGGCGTTTCCTCCCGTCAAATCGCATTGACCGACAACTGTCATGTGTTGCGGATCAGAGATGTTCAGCACCCGCAATCCCTGGATAGGATTGAGGCAATAGGCGTAATCGCCAGCGACGGCAATTTTGAAGACAGCCGGATACGGAGGAACAGACATAGTGCCACTTAGCGCAGGCGCCGATGGAACACTGATATCAACAATCGCGATTCCGGTGTGCCAATCGGCAAGCAGCGCAATCGGTCCGTCAACTGCTTCAATGGAATACGGGAGAAAACTCACGCTGGCGATTTCCGTTAGTACCGGGGCGCTGCTAATATCAAAGACCTTTAATGTATCTGTGGTGGCAGTGACATACAGGTAATTTCCTTCGATTTGGCCGCTGTAAGCACTGCGAATGGGATAAGTTTCAACGACTGTGTTGAGTGTTAGGTCGACGACGCGCAGGAGTGAATCGGCCAATGTGACGTATGCAAAGTTACCCGAAATTGCCAGACCAACGGGCGCGCCTCCCGTCGTGATGTTTCGAACGAGAAGAGGCGAACCGGGGTTTGAGACGTCGACTTCGGAGATGCCACCGCCGGCGTAGGCAACAAAGGCATCGCTACCCTGGACAACAACTTTCTGGGGGCTGCCTCCTAATGTCCGTTTCGAAATGAGTTGGGGCGAATCGGGGTTTGAGATATTGATTAACTGCAGACCAGCTTCAGTAACGACATAAGCAACGTTTCCGGCGACGGCGACATCATAGGCTAAAGGAGTGCCTAAGTTCATACTTCCGCGTAGGATCGGGTTAAGAGGGTCGGAAACATCAACAACCAGGAATGTCCGGACCTGCACATATCTATCGTCGCTGACGATATACAGCAACCCATCCTGTAACGCCATGCCTTGGGTCGCAATTCTTGGTATGTAGAGCTCGCTGACGATTTGTGGATCAGCAGGATTGGTGATGTCAATTACCCTGATACCAAAGACCATGGCGGCGTAGACGTAATCTCCGGAGATAACGGTTTTCTCGACACCATTCCAGAGTGCGCTTCCAAGATAATCAAATTTCAAAAATGAATTCGTTGCCGAAGGCGACTTCTCGGACGCCGGAAATTGCCGTACATCGAAAGCCGTCCCGTATTCTCCTGCGTTTTCAGGATTGATGGCATAACCGGAGCCGACACTGGCAACCAGACATACACAAATCGCCGCAA
>CAUJJY010000257.1 GCA_963205155.1 Candidatus Zixiibacteriota bacterium
ACAGGTGCAGGTTGGCATGTCGGACTGTCGGGCGGCGTCAAGCCACGTTGGCAGTATTCCTCCGACGAGATAACGCTGCAAAAATATGGCATCTATGCAGGTTACGAAAACAAAAGGCACGGCAACGTACAGTTTGATCAATACTTGGCGTTCGCCGGTGAGTACCATGGAAGCGACATTAGCCGGGAACTTCTGAATTTGCAGGGGACGCTCAAGGTTGGTAAGAGTTTGTGGTTTAACAACCAATTCGAGGTCGATGTCAATCGCGGTTGGCGAAAGGAAAAAAGTGGAAAGAGCCTGGATTTGTCCAGCGTTTTCCTGAATGCGCGCTGGCGGGTCAGCAAGCAGGTCTCGCTGGGATCTTCATATGACACCCGCCGCAACTATTGGACTTATATACAGCAATCGATTGCCGACAGTCTCTTTGATGATCAATTGCGGCGCGGCGCCAGAGCCGACCTCAATCTTAGCTTGCCGTACCAGTTCATCTTGAACTCGCAGATCGGTTATCGCAAGGCGGCCGATGAAACCGACCCGACGATTTCGCTGGTGTTTTACGCGAGCAAGTCAGGCATACCGACATCGCAGACGCGGGTGAGTGTGCGTTACTCCAAATTCAACGGGCCGAGCAACGACGGCTACAATTACAGCGTCCGTCTCGCACAACGATTCGGCGACAAGTTGACGCTGGAGGCTGCTAATGGGCTGTACCGCTATGATCTGGCGTTGAATAACGATTCGCGCAGCAATCGCTGGTGGGAAGGCGTATTTCGTCTCGAGGCCCTGCGCAACTGGTATGCGGATTTACTTTATCAGCACAATTCCGGCGACGACACTCATGGATACACGCTGCGTGCTGAAATCGGCCGGCGATTCTAATGCGGAGATGATAGAGAGAATAGTGTGGAAACAGTCTATACCTGGGTCATAACAATTGCGGTATCGTCAGTTATTCTCGGCGTATACGTCCGCAAATTCTTAGTCGAACGCAAGAGCGCCACCGAACGCAAAGCGGAAGCGCGCGCTTTGGGGATAGACCGTCCGCGTTCACAGTATCCATTCATCAATACGAGTCTTTGCATCGGCTGTGGAACCTGTACAATGGTGTGTCCCGAGGGCGATGTGATCGGCATTGTGCATGGAGTCGCGACAATCATCAACGGCGAACGCTGCGTCGGCCATGGCGCTTGTGAGAAGGAGTGTCCGGTCGGCGCAATCAAAGTCGGTCTTGGCGATGTCCGCAGCCGCCCCGACATTCCGGTATTGAGCAAGACAATGGAGACGACAGTTCCGGGAATTTTCATCGCGGGCGAGTTGAGTGGAATTTCATTGATTCGTAATGCCGTCAGTCACGGCAAGTTGGTCATAGATACAATAGCAGACCGAGTACGGAGCCAGGGACTGCGGCACGAATACGCTGCCATCATCGTGGGCGCCGGGCCGGCCGGCATCACAGCGGCATTGCGGGCACAGGAACTGGGCCTGCGCTATTTGCTCATTGACCAGGATGATCTCGGCGGCGCCATACGCCATTATCCGCGCAATAAGCTGGTAATGACACAGCCATTGGATTTGCCGTTGTACGGTCAACTCAAGAAGGATGAATACAGCAAAGAGTTTCTGGTCGAGCTCTGGGATCAACTGCGCACGAAGATATCCGGCAGTTTTCACGGCAACGAGAAACTGATCGGAGTGTCGCTTGATCCGCAGGGATTTGTCGTCGCGACCAATCGGGCGACTTACGCATGCGCCAATGTTCTGATGGCGATTGGGCGTCGCGGTACACCGCGGCAGCTCAATGTTGATGGTGAAGAGCTGCCCAAGGTGATGTATCAGCTGGTCGATGCGCGATCGTACAGCGGCCGCGATTTGCTGATTGTTGGCGGCGGTGATTCAGCTATTGAAGCTGCCGTTGGATTGGCGCGGCAGGCGAACAATCGTGTCACAATCTCATATCGCCGCGACGCGTTTTACCGGATCAAGAAGAAGAATGAGAATGCGGTCACCAAATTGATGCAAACCAATAAGATCAAGGTCGTGTTCGATTCTCAAGTGAAGCGAATCGGTTCCGACAAGGTTGTGTTGGTCACCAAGTCCGGTGAAGTCACGCTCGTCAACGATTATGTGTTCATTTTTGCGGGGGGCGACCCGCCCTACGAATTTCTCAAAGGCATGGGGATACAATTCGGGGGCGAGAAGAAAGAACCCTCGCGCTCATCGACAGCCTCACCGTTAACTCTCTAAAAGGCGATTTCCCTCAAACCGAACCGAGCTTGAACGACCAGGGCCCGTTTGGGGCATTAGTAGTCGAGAACTTGGCTGGGTATTGAATTGGTGCTTGCCGGGAGGGAGAATACAAGCTCCCCGGGCCGGGCTCGAACCAGCGACCCGCTGATTAACAGTCAGCTGCTCTACCGACTGAGCTACCGGGGAGTGTATTTGCTTCTAATATCGGGCGCCAATATAAACAATTAACCTTGCCTGTCAAGGAAATTGCCCACCGAAAAAGTCCCGGAAATGGATCAGTATGGGCACTGGATACAGGTCTGGATATCGACCAGGAGAGAGAGGCAGTGTGGTGACGAAGTCCACGGCTGTCTTGACAGTGCTTGCCAAATCAAGTCAGCTTTACGATACATAATCCCATGTCTAATACCGCTCCGCGTCGACATCAAATACTTGCCGAAATCGGCCTTCTTTATGCCGCGGCGATCTGGGGTGCGACGTTCTTCATTGTAAAAGACATTCTTGCGCAGATCGATCCAATAGTCTTAGTCGGCTACCGTTTTGCGCTGGCCGGAATATTGTTGGCAGGTTATCTGGCGATCAAGCGGACGCCGATGTTGACCGGACTGAAAGATGGCATCATTCTCGGCGTGATTCTCTGGGCGTTGTACATCCCCCAAACCATTGGATTGGGTTACACCTCGGCAGCCAATTCCGGATTCATTACCGGGCTATTCGTCGTCATCGTTCCGATTCTTGCGTATGCGCTCTTTCGCAAGAAGCCGTCGCCATGGGAGGCGGTCGCGCTGTTGTTGTCGCTCGCCGGGCTGTGGTTTCTAACCGGCGGAATCAGTGGAATGAACTTTGGCGATTTAATCACGTTAATCGCCGCGTTCTTCTATGCGTTGCACCTGCTTTATTGCGACAAGTACATGAAGGCTGGGCGCGATCCCATTGTGATCAGTGTTCAGCAGTTTCTACTTGTGGGTGCACTTAGCTTCGCGACGGCGTGGATATTCGACCTGCCGTTTACGATGGGTGACCGCACAACGATATTGACGGTAATCTTCCTGACTCTGTTGCCGACACTAAGCGCGTTCTTGATCCAGCTTTATGCACAGAAGCTGACTTCGCCGTTTCGCGTCAGTCTGATTTTCGCTCTCGAACCGGTGTTTGCGGCGATCTTCGCCTGGACCCTTGGCGGTGAGCAGTTCGTGATTCGCAGCGCTGCCGGCGGGCTGTTAATCTTCATTGCCATGATTGTTGCCGAATTGCCGGCAGCGAGTGTGAAAAAGTAGCTGACTTTTCGAAAGGTGTCGCGACAATAGTCAGTTCCGGCTATAAATAACCTTGATTTTACTTGCCAAATTCCCGTTTCGGAGTTGATTGTAGTTGTACTTTCGTTCAAACAACCCAGCCGGATACTCGTCACTTGGTTGTCATCACAACCCCAGGAGAATGTACTATGCCCCGTTTTGTCCTCGCCTTTGCCCTCGCGATCCTGATCGCCTGGGTGGAACTTTCACTGGCGCAAACACCACCTAATGTTCGCGTCAATTCAGTAACGACGAATCTACAGAATGAAGAACAGATCTGGATCAGTCCGCTGAATGCAGATATTGTGGTAGCCAACTGGCGCGACTGGCGGTTGGGATTCCGCCGCGTTGGAGTCGGCGTTTCGACAAATGGCGGTGCGACCTGGACCGATGCTCTGTTTCCAGATACGCCATATGATCGTCAATCGGATCCCTGTATGGTGGGTGACCGTCTGGGCAATTTTTATGCGAACCATTTGAACTATGATAACCTCGATCAATACAACAACAGCTTGATCGTGGTGATGAAGTCGACCGACAATGGGGCGACCTGGTCGGACCCGGTGCCGACACATCCGGCCAATGCCAATACATTCGAGGACAAGCAATTTACAGCCGTTGACCGCACTAACGGTGCACACGACGGTAATTACTATGTGTCGTGGACGCGCTTTCCCAATCCGACACGCATCATATTCATTCGTTCAACGGACGGTGCGGCCAGCTTTGGCGATTCGGTTAAGGTCAGCAAGCCTAATTTCGAACCGTTATGCAATGAAGATGTCGATGCCGGGCAGTTTTCGATTCCGATTGTCGATTCTGATGGCGACGTGCATGTTTTTTGGCAGGGCTACAATATTTCACCCGGTTGTTTTTTCCAATATTGCATCCGGCACGTTATGTCGACCGACGGCGGGGTCAGTTTTTCGCCGGATACGATTGCCTTTGAGAGCAACTACGGGTATTACAATGTTGACGGCGGCGTGAACACGTATGGCATGCCCAATGGTGATTGCGATATCTCCGGCGGCCTGTACGACAACACCATTTACATCTCGCAGTCGCAATGGGCCGAGGGGTTCAATGATCGCACCAACGTTATTGTGCGCAAGTCAACCGACAAGGGCCAGACGTGGAGCGCTCCGGCGGTCGTCAATGACGACAACCCGGATGCTCTGATCGATCAATTTCATCCGTGGCTGTATGTTAACGAAGATGGCGTCGTGTTGTTGATTTTTTACGATCAGCGCGATGATCCGGTCGGGCACACGTTGTTCAATGCTTATTTCTCGGCTTCCTTCGACGGCGGCGAGACCTATATCACAAACATGCGGATTTCGAACGTGTCGATTAATCCGGCTTTTGCTTCTCCCGACAAAGTCAACGTGCCGGATGATGTGCGCGAGGAAGACGGTTCGATGCTGCTCTATCGCCAACCTGATCGCAGTCCGATGGCGGGACTATTCGCGGAATATATCGGTGTTGCCGCCAAGCGCGACACCGTGTCGACGATTTGGACTGATACTCGCAATGGCAATCAGGATGCGTATTCGGCGCGCTTCATTCTGCCGTTCCAGAGACCGCGGTTGTACTTACCGGCGGATGGCGACACGAATATCGACACGTCGCCATTATTTCAGTGGTCCACTTGCTGGCACGAATGGAACGACACCTATCGTCTCGAAGTCAGCAAGCAGTCGAATTTTGCGACCCTGGAATACTCGATTGACAGTTTGACCAACAACGATTTCAACTTCGTCGGAACGTTGGATAGCACCAAATACTATTGGCGCGTGAAGGCGTTTCGCAATGTAGGGACAGATTCGACAGAGTATTCAGACACTTACACATTTGGAAGAGTTTTGCCGCCGACGTATCAATGCGGCGATGCCGACGGCAGTAGCAGCATTACGATTTCGGATGCCGTTTATTTGATCAACTATATCTTTAGCGGCGGACCGGCACCGGTGCCATTGTTGTCCGGTGATGCGGACTGCAGCGGGAGCGTGAATATCTCCGATGCAGTTTATCTGATCGGATACATTTTCTCTGGCGGGCCGGCACCATGCGCGGCCTGTAAATAGTAGGTACAGAATTAGCCCTCTTCCCGGCAGGGAAGAGGGCTTTTTGTCGATAGCCTTTCTCTGCTTGCAATTATAGCGACTCTCACCGTTATTTCGACCGTGTCATCAGCAGGAACTCTATTTATTGTCGCCACGCCGATCGGGAATCTCGGCGACATGACCTATCGCGCAGTTGAAACTCTGCGGCAGGCGGATCTGATTGCTTGCGAGGATACGCGCACATCGCAGACGCTCTTATCGCATTTTGACATCCACAAACCGCTCGTCTCATACCACAATTTCAACGAACGCAAGGTTACCGAGAAGTTGATCAGCCGCCTTCAACTTGGCGAGAATATAGCCCTGATCTCTGATGCCGGGACGCCGAGCATATCTGATCCCGGATTCATCATTGTGCGGGGGGCAATCGCGGCAGGAATACCGATTGTGCCGATTCCAGGAGCATCGGCGTCGATCTCAGCTCTGGCGATTAGCGGACTGCCGACCGATGCCTTTATCTTCCACGGCTTTCTGCCTCAAACCCGGGGTAAACGCCGGACGGTGATTGAATCATTGGCCGATCGCCGCGAAACGCTGGTGTTCTATGAGTCGCCGTTCAAGATTCACAAGTTGATTGACTTGTTGTTTGAATTGCTGGGGAACCGACAGGTCGTGCTGTGTCGGGAATTGACGAAGAAATTCGAAGAGATTATTCGCGGTGATTTGGAAGCGGTGCGAGCGAAAATCGCCGGACGAGTCCTTAAGGGTGAGATCACACTGGTTGTCGAAGGAAGAACTCGCAAAGCGGAGCGGGGCGAAAGCGACAAAGCTGAAGATTAGCAGAAGGGTGCCAATTAGAAATCAAATCCCAGGTTCAAGTAGAGATTATCGGTTCTGCGCTCCGCTCGACCGTAGCCGAACGAAACGGGACCGACAGGGGTATCGAGTGAGAGTGTTATTCCGAACGCATGCCGCAAGTTCTTGAACCGGACATCTTCTAGAGTCCCAAAGACATCGCCCACATCATAACGTCCATACAAATAGAAGCTGTAGACAGGGCCAATACGAAGTTCGAGATTGCCGAGAAGGTACTTGTCGCCGACGAGTTGATCGGTTCGGTATCCGAAGAAGCTTCGACTGCCGCCAAGGTAGAAACGATCATAAATCGGCAAGTCAGTCTGCGACAATCCGATTGCTGCACGCGGGTGCAAATTGAACTTTCTACCTAGCTGCTGGTAGTTCTCGATGGAACCCTCAAATTTACGGATGACTTCATCGGCACCAAGAATGTCTGACGACACCTCGGCTGTGACTTCCAGTGCCGCGCCTCGAGTTGGAAACGTGTAGCGGTCCTTGGTATCATATTGTAAGGCTCCGATCAGGGACGCAACCCGGCGTTCACTTAGCGGGCCGTTGGGCGGGTTGGTAAAACGGATTTGTTCGTAGCGGGCAGTGAATTCCAGCAAGCCGAGCTTGAAAAGTTGTTGGCCGACGCCGAACTTGGCGCCCCAACGCTTGACGGTGCGATGACCGGTTTCTTCGTCGCCATCGAACATCCCGATTTTGTCATTGGCGTAGTAAACCTGCATCTTGTAGGTGACGAAGGTTCGGAAAATCCGATCAGCGCGCATCTGCAGTTGGTATAGTTTCCGCCGTTCCGAGAATCGTGCATATCCGGAAATTTCATGTCCGGTTCCGAAGAGGTTCGAGTAGCCGATCCGAAGGAACGACTCGGGATGGAATTCCTCATGATACCGAGCGCCAAGGCGCGCAAAAGTGAACTTATTTTCTTTGACGATGATTGTGATGTGTACCCCGCCCGCACGCTCTTCGAGGCGAAGGTTGACGTTGTCATACAGACCGGAGCTGTAGATTTCCTGAACGCCGCGAGTTGCCCGATTCTTATTGTAGAAATCTCCGATACGCAGCGGCATGTAACTGGTCACGACCCACCAGCGAGTCTTGTCGTTTCCTTCAACAGAGAGGCTGACAATTTGGCCCTCATCAATGATGATGGTAAGATGAGATTGGGTTGAATCCACCCATGCTCCCTTGATCTGTGCCAGGTCGTAGCCTTCCGACCGGTAGAATGAGATTAGATCATCGTATACTTTTCGCAGATCGTAAATTGACCTAATCGGATTATTGCCGATGCGGGCCTGCAATTGCAGGAGTGAGTCGGGATAGACGCGATTGCCCTCGATTGAAACTGCTGTAATTGTTGGAAATGGTACCAGCAACAGTTCGAGGTTTGTGGTATCGGATCCGGTCGCGATGAATTTGGCGCTCTGGTACTTGCCTGTGCGGAAGAGCTCGAGGATTCGTTCCCGGAGCTGGCCGGCTGCGAGCGGTCCGCGCGTTATTTCGTTTAGGATTCGACTGTCAGGTGCGGAGAGTTCGCGCGACGGCAAATCGGCAAAGTCAATTTGCCTGATGGTAAATGTGGAATCACGGGATGATCTTTGTGCGAACAATTTCATGAGTCCGGTTAGCATTTTCTGCGTGCTCTCATACCCCCGACGGATTGCCTCTTTGCTCGACTGAAAGTCGGTCGCGTTGATTCCCTGCAAATCAGGTGTTATCACAAAGTCAGCATCAGCAAGCAATTCCGCGCGTGTTTTGGCGGATAGAATCGTGGTGGTTTGGTTGGCGATATCGATCGGATCGGTAATTTCATCTTTGGGCAGAAGATCCGACGAGGTATTGATGGCGATGACGAAATCTGCTCCGATACTTCGCGCCGACGCGGTGGGCACCGGTTCGAGCATTCCGCCGTCCATGAGCAGTTGTCCGTCTCGCTCCAGAGGCGTAAAGGCGAGCGGCACTCCCATGGTCGCGCGTAAGGCTTCAGCGAGCGAGCCGCCGGTAAACACCACCTTCTCACCGGAAACCAGATCGGTTGCAACGATCGCCAGCCGTCGATTCAGATTTGCAAAATTGCCGCCGGAGAAATATCCGGAGCTTTGCGTGAGATCGCTCAAGACATTTACCAGTTTCTGACCGGTGCTCAAAGCTGTCGGAATTTGCGGGTTCACTCCGTCGAAGCGTGCCGATACTAAGGCCCCTTCAGTTTCGGTACGCCTGGTAAAAAGCAGCGAAGAGCGTTGTGGTTTGTCGGAGAAGAAGGTACCCCAATCGATCGAGAGCGCTTCCCGTTCGATTTCATCGAGGGTCATGCCGGAGGCATAAAGTCCGCCGATGATACCTCCCATCGATGTACCGGCAACGACATCGATCTCGATGCCGGCTTCCTCGAGAGCGCGCAACACGCCGATATGCGCGAATCCGCGCGCGCCGCCACCGGACAGCGCGATTCCGATTCGATAGCCGCGTACGCTGCTGTTCAGACTCTTGTAAAGTGATTGGGGAGCCAGGTCAGTCAAGGGCACAGAGAACCCGCCGGCCATTTGGCCGGTAGCTGTAGTAATCAGGAGCCCGCAAATTATGACTGCCTGTTGAAAAACCCGAAGCATCTGAAGTCGCACAACGACAAGTAATCGCTACTTGGTCTTAACATCAAGCGCAAAACTGTTTGACTATCACAAAGATGCGGTCTATGATGACGATATGAATAATCTCTCCCAAGCCCTGGAAAGGGAAATTCGCTCCCTAACCGCGCGCCATGGTCGCAAGAAGTCGGACAAAGTACTGATTGAGGGTATTCGCTCGATTTCAGCCTTGCTCGAAAACGGTATTGCTCCTGAATGTATCATCGTATCACCAGGAGACCTTTCCGAGCCAGGGAGAGATTTTTTCAGCAATTTGACCGAGAGGCGCTTGCCACTGATCGAGTGCGACCGCAAGCGATTTGCGCAGATGTCCGACACGGTGCATTCGCAGGGCATGATCGCACTGGTTCACCGCAGTGCGCTTCAAGCTCCGGAAGCTGCGTGGCGTAGAATTCGGCTTGCCGTTTATCTTGATGCAGTCTCCGATCCCGGAAATGTCGGGACGATTATCCGAACCTGCGCCGCATTTGGAGTCAGTCTGGTTGTCCTCTCACCTGGTTGTGCCGATATCGCCAATCCAAAAGTCTTGCGCTCGACTGCCGGGGCGATATTTGCCATGCCAATCGCGACCGAGATTTCTGCCGAAACCTTAGCGGTATATCTCAAGTCCAATCAAGTGGAGTTGATCGGGGCAGACGGAGAGGGGTCTGTCGAGATCGGCAACTTTGCGCCCAAGTCAAAGCTCTGCATAGCATTAGGCGCGGAAGCAGCAGGGTTAAGCCGGGAGATTCGGGTTATATGTAGTCCGATCGTGAAGATTCCTATCGCTGACGGAGTTGAGTCGTTAAATGTCGCTTCGGCGGCAGCTATCGCGATCTATCAATTGACCGAAAAGATGAAGTTGTTGTGAAACCGGCAATGAATATGTATCGTAACAACAAGAGAATGAATAATATACGAATTCTAATTGTGGCCTTGTTCGCTGGCATAAGCCTCGCCAATTCGGTGCAGGCGCAGAGAATAATGCGCGTTGGCCCAGATCGCTTCGAATCGGCTTCAGTTACAAAGACTATTTCTCTTGATCGTATTGAGAATCTCTCATTCACGTCATCTTCCTATTTGGGTGGTCGGCTTAGTATTCGCGCTGTCGATGTGCCCACAGCGCGCATCAGCTACAAGTTCCAGTTCAAAGTCGAGTCGGAAGAGCAGGCGGGGGAGTACTCCGACTATCTCTCCATGACGTTCGAGGATCTGGAAAATGAATTTGCAATTTCCGCCGAGACGCGCTCTTCGCCACCTTGGCGGGGTACCGATTTTTCAGCAGGGATTGATGTCGAGAATGAGGTTCCGCACAAGAACAGCATGAAGATCTACGCCCGTACCTCACTATTCGAGATTGAAATCGATGGTCCGTTTGCCGCCGCCGACATCTCCAGCAATTTCGGCGATATCACATTGAGGAAGATCAGCAACAAAGTCAATGTATCCTGCGATAATGGTGCGGTGACCGTTGAGGATTGTTCGGGGCCGACCAAGGTTACGACCTCCAATCGGCCGATCAACCTGATAAACGTCGATGGCCAGCTGGGATCCATCCGTCTGCGCAACCAAAATGGCAAGATTACGCTCGACTCCGTCCGCGGGGAAATTGATGCCCGCACGGAATTCGCCCAGATCAGCGCCACGCGGATGCGCTTTGAGTCGGGACGATCAACTCTTGCCACCGAGAATTCAAACATCAAACTCGATGCCAGTGTTATCGCCGGCGATCTTTCCGTGCGCAGTGAAAACGGCAAGATTGACATGACAATTCCAACTTCCGTTTCTGCTGCAGTAGTGCTTCAAGTAGATCAGGGCGGACGAATTTATACCCGCCGACTGCCAATTCGCATAGACCGCGTCTCGCGGACGCTCGTTCAGGGACAAATCGGTGACGGTCAAAACAAAATCGAGGTTGACATGACAGGTGTCGGCACGATAGATTTGGAAGGCATTCGCACGGCGTCGTTATCCAACCGCTGATGTTGATGCCGACCCCGTAGCGAAAGGCTGACTTTGTCCTGGCGAATTTCCCCTATCTTGATTCTTAGTCTATTCTTAGTGTTCGCTCTCAAAGCGGACAATCTGCCTCTGCGGGTGTCGCTAAGATTTCCTGACGTTCCGCATGCCGCCATTTCCGGCAGCGATGCTTTGGTTCTCAATCCCGCCGCCCTGTATCTTAACCAACCACTTTCCGTGGCAGGTTATCACAGCTTCGGCAAGGATGATTTCTCCGGCGACAATGCCTACTTGATATCGGCCGCTGGGCTTGGATTTGGATATCAGAGACTGGCATTGGGTCTTAGCGATCCGGTGAAGCGATTTGACTTCGCGGCATCAAGCAAGATATTCCGAAATCTGTATAGCGGTATCTCCTACACCTACTATAAGTCGGACTGGAAAGCAATCGACAAGGCACACGCCTGGAACTACTCGTTCTTGTTTCACCTTGGCCGCAAAGCCGCTATTTCACTGCAGGCAGAGAACATTAATAAGCACAAGTTTTTCGGCGAAAACTCGGCTGTCGGCTACATTTTAAGCGGGGCGTATCGTCCCATTGGTGAACTGCTCACATTCGGCGGCAACGCAAGCATGTACAGCGGTCAGAGAATTAGTGATGTCGACTGGCGTCTTTCGGCAAAAGCGAATCTTCGAAAAGGACTAGCTCTCTTTGCAGCCATTGATAACGCCGGCACATTCGGAGCCGGCCTGGAACTGCAATTTGGCCGGATAGCAGCCGGCGGTGAAAGTTTCTTCGACAATGACGCCAAGTATACCGGGTCAACGGTCTATGGCAGTCTGTCTGCGGCCAGCCGCGAACAACTGATCAGCCACTATCACTCGATACTACATGTCGATCTCGCCGGTGAGATTCCCGAGGAGTCGATCAAGCCGTTTTTTTGGAAGAAGTCCCCGCCAACCGTTTACCAGAAACTCTCCAAGATTGAAGAAGCCAGAACCGATCCGCAGATAAGCGGTCTTTTTCTGACCATTCGCAATCCACAAATCGGCTGGGGGCGCCTGGCGGACTTTCGCGAAGCCCTAAAGGACTTTCGCGGATCAGGAAAGCCGGTTGTCGCGTATTTAGGCCCTTCATCTGGAAATGGATCCTATTACCTGGCTTCAGCCGCGGACAAAGTATATATGCTGCCGGTCGACGCACTCTACCTAACCGGTTTGCGGGCAGAAGTTACGTTTTACAAAGGCGCCATGGACAAACTCGGCATCGAGGCCGAGATGGAGCGATCCGGCAAATACAAGAGCTATCCGGAGGTACTAACCGACACGACAATGAGTCCCGCCTTTCGTGAGGCGATTGAAGTTTTATTAGACGATCTTTACGATCAGATGCTTGCGGAAGCGGGCGCCGATCGCAATATTGACATCTCCAACCTGCGCACACTAATCGACAGCGGTCCCTTTACCTCGATTCAGGCTGAATCATTGCGGCTTGTCGATGGCCGTTTTTACTCGCATGAGTTAGAGGCAAAGATTCCCGAGATGTTCGGCGACTACTATGGAATTCTGTCGGAGTCGAACTACCGGAACACGCCGCGATTTCGTGAGCGCTTTGGCGAGCCGCCGCAAATCGCGATTATCGCCATCGACGGTGGAATCGTCAAGGGCGCGTCAGGATTTGATTATATCGATGGTTCGACTGCTGGTTCGGGCACCGTGGTAGCAGCAATTCGGGCGGCTCGCACCAATTCCGACATTCGCGCGATTGTCGTTCGGCTCAATACGCCCGGCGGTGATGCGATAGCTTCCGACCTGATCTGGGGCGAGTTGAACGAGGCTCGCAAATCCAAGCCGGTGATCGTGTCGATGTCGGATGTGTGCGCATCCGGCGGGTACTATATCGCCTCGGCATCGGACAAGATATTTCTCCAGCCTACGACTGTCACCGGCTCAATCGGAGTATTTGCGGGCAAAGCAAACGTGTCAGGTTTATACGCGAAACTGGGTTTACACACCGAGACGATTACGCGCGGCAAACACGCAAACATGTTTTCGATGACACAGCCATATTCCGACGAAGAGCGCGCGATCGTGCGCCGGCATGTGAAGGATATGAGTTCGCGATTTTCAACGGTGGTTGCCGAAGGCCGGATGCTTTCCATCGATTCCGTGACCGCTGTTGCGCAGGGAAGAACGTGGAGTGGAAGACGGGCACTGGAATTGGGCTTGGCAGATACTGTCGGCAGTGTACTTGATGCAGTGGAATTGGCCCGGCAGAAGGCGGAAATTCCCGACAACGATTTTGTAGTTGTCGAGATGCCGCAGCGACGGCTGATTCCACGATTAACAAACCTCGCAATGTCGGCTTTGGCGAAGACCTTTGGAATGGACGACAATGGCCCGCTGGCAGCATTGCGAAACGCCATCTCCACCACAGACCGCACCAATCTGCAGATGCGCATGCCGTATAATCTCACAATCGAATGAAATTCACTTACCTGAAGATGTCTCTATGAAAGGAATTCTTCTCATCCACAATGGAGGAACAATGAAGAAAGTCTTGTTATCGCTGGCGATGTTGATGCTGTTGACGGCATCGGCATTCGCTGTGCCGGAATGGCCTATCCAAAAGTACACACTGAAGAACGGCCTGACCTTGTTGACGCTTGAAGATTCATCGACGCCATCCGTCAGTTTTCAAGTTTGGTATCACGTCGGCTCAAAGAATGAGCGACCCGGGATCACCGGTATCTCGCACTTGTTCGAGCACATGATGTTCAAAGGCAGCAAGAACTTTGCTGACGGCGAGCACGATCGTTTAGTGCAAAGCAGCGGGGGCATGATCAATGCGTACACTTCCAATGACATGACGGTGTATCATCAGGAATTCGGCAGGGATCAACTCGAACTGGTCGCCAAACTTGAAGCCGACCGCATGCAGTATCTGACTATCACCGACAAGCAACTGTCCTCGGAGCGTCAGGTTGTCCTCGAGGAACGCAGTGAGCGCATCGAGAATTCACCGTTCGGCGATGTTCTCGAGCAATTGATGGCCAATGTCTATCTGGCTCACTCCTACAGCTGGCTGACTATCGGCTGGCGCAAGGATGTTGAAAACATCAAGTTGGAGGACTGCCTAAATTACTATGGCACCTACTACAACCCGGCCAACGCGGTAGTCGTTGTTGTTGGTGATGTCAAGAGTGCTGAAGTTCAGAAGACCATTGAAAAGTACTTTGGCAAGATTCCCGGCAACCCGAAGATTCCACGCCCGATCTATAATGAACCGGAACAAAGAGGTGAACGCCGCATCTCCTACCACAAGGTATCGCAGTTGCCGATGTTCATCGCCGGTTACCAATGTCCACCGGCCGGACACGCCGACAGCTACGCTCTTGACGTTCTCTCGGCGATTCTTTCCGGTGGCGAATCATCCCGCGCCTATCAGCGCATGGTCTACACGGACCAGATTGCAATCGCCGCCGGCGGTCAGTATCAATCGATGGAGCAAGGCGGCGTCTTCTTTGCCTACAGCATGATGCAACCGGGCAAGACGACGGCTGATGGCGAGAAGGCCCTGTACGAAGAAATCGAGAAGCTGAAGAACGAGCCGGTGACAGCTGAAGAACTGCAGAAGGCGAAGAATCAGATTGAGGCGCAGTTTTTCATGGGCAACCAATCCAATGATCAGAAGGGAAGCCAAATTGGATACTTCCAAACGATCCTTGCTGACTATAAGCTGATTTTCCAACAAGCGGACAAGTACAACGCGGTTACTGCCGAGGACATCATGCGCGTAGCCAAGACCTATCTGGGCGAACGCAGCCGAACTGTGGTAAACGTGATCCAGGAAAACAAGGGCGCTACCCCGATGGGGATGTAAGGAGTAATTGAAGTGAAACGGATTTTTATATTTTTGCTTTTCGCGGCCGCGCTTCTGTTGTCCAACGGACAGCCGATTCTAGCCGCCATCACTTTGCCGCCAATGAGCGAGAAAATGCTCGATAACGGCCTGAAAATTATCGTTGTCGAAAATCGAGAACAGCCGGTTGTGTCAATGCGCTTGATCCTCAAATCCGGCACTGCCGCCGATGGCAAAGGCAAGGCCGGTCTCGCCAATATGGCTGCGGGTTTATTGCGTAAAGGCACCGCCTCGCGCGATGCCACGAAGATATCCGAAGAGATTGATTTTGTCGGCGGCTATCTCGGAGCTGGAGCCGGTCTTGATGCGACCAACGTTACGGCGGAAGTTCTTACCAAGCACTTTGATGTCGGCCTGACTCTTCTGGCTGATATCGTGTTGAATCCAACCTTTGCCGAGTCCGAAATCGACCGCCTGCGCAAGCAGACCATGGCCGGACTGATGCAGCAGAAGGATGACCCGGGAACTATCGCCGATCTGCAGTACTCGCAGTATCTCTTTGGCGAGCACCCCTACGGACAGCCGGGTAGCGGCACAGTGGAATCAGTCTCGGGAATCACTCGAGATGACATCGTCGGATACTGGAAGAGCAATTTCGTTCCCGATAATGCTGTCCTATTTGTCGCGGGCGATGTTACGGCAGCGGATGTCTTCCCTAAGATCGAAGCACAACTGGGCGGCTGGCCTAAAGGCAACGTTGCTAAACTTGAAGTCGTACCTGCGCCCAAAATCAACGGCACTCGCGTCGTACTGATCAACAAAGCGGATGCGACGCAAGCGAATGTCAAGATCGGTCATCTTGGGATCGATCGTTACAATCCTGACATCTACGCTGTGCGCGTACTGAATTACATTCTCGGCGGCGGCGGATTCCGCTCGCGCTTGATGAGCGATATTCGCGATAAGCGCGGTCTTACGTACGGAATTAATTCCCAGTTCTCCTTTGACCGCTACCAAGGCGAATTCACGGTGACGGTCTCGACCCGTACTGACTCAACGACGCAGGCAATCAGCGCGACCATTGAGCATATCAAGAAGATTCGCGAAGCCGATGTTACTCCGCAGGAACTAAGCGAAACGATTTCCTTCTATTCGGGATATTTTCCCCGCCAGTTCGAGACGCCCGAACAAGTTGCCAGCCAACTCTCGATCGTCGAGCTATATGGTTTAGAGAAAGACTACCTTAGCAAGTACATTGATAATATAGCTTCTGTAACTGCTCCGACAGTGCGCGCTGCAGCCCAGAAGTATCTGGATCCCGACAATCTCCTCATAGTTGTCGTTGGTAAGGCCGATGATTTGCGTGAGAAGCTCAAGCAGTTCGGTCCAGTCACTGAAATCGACTTGTTCGAGCTGTAGATCTGATTTTGAATTTTCGCGGCTAAACAACAGCCCCTCGCCGATAAGGAGAGGGGCTGTTTTGATTTGTATGGTGGAGGAATAATCCTGGTCGTGAACTATGGCTAAACGGCCTTGATCGATCGTCGCCAGTCGCCTTCTTTCTGGAAATTCAAATCGTCTGTTATTTCTGTCAGCCAAAAGCCGACTAATTCATCTTTGTCGTTTAATTCAAAAATAAGTGACGTTGCGGGGGATACGAACTTAGCCACTCGCTCGCGGGAGAACTTGACATTGAGTATTGTGCGCTCTGCATTCGTCAGGAGGTCGATCACATCCAGCTCATCTCCAGTCGTCGGGTCGAAAAGCACGTTGGCAGTGACGAATTCTTCAGGCGGATGAATCGCTTTCTCAACCTTCCATGCCTTGCGTGCTTTCCAGATATCGACATTTAACAACTTGCCGTCGCGCGTGAGATCGAACGAACACAGTTCGCCATCAATACTGTTCTTGAATTTGCCCTTTTGCTTGACACCGACAGACAAGGTGTCGCCGATCGTGTCATAAAATGCCCGACATGGAAAGAGACGCGCCGACGCGACGGTCTTAACCACGATCAGGGGCACTGCAATTCCTTTAGCTTGTCTCCGGCTTGACGCGCTTCAAATGAATCAGCAAAGTCTGCGGTAATACGTTTGAACACGGCACAGGCTTTGGCGTTGTTACCGGTTTCTTCATACGATCTTGCCAATTTGAATAACGAAGGTCCAAGTTTGTCGCTCTGCTTGTAAATCTTTTCGACCTTCTCGAATTCGATGATAGCTCGCGCATAGTCGCGTTTGCCGTAATGGCATTCCGCCAGCCAGTACTGGGCATCATCCGTGCGTGGCGTATCCGGGAATTGCCGGATAAACTCCTCGAATTGGAGAATCGCCAAATCATAGTTGCCTGACTTGAGGTCGGTGAAGGCGTTGTCGAACATCTTGTTCTGGTCGATCGTCGGAAGTCCTGTCGAGGGTAGTGAAGTGCCTGTTGTTTCCGGTGCGAGCGGCCTGGTGGAAGCTGACGCGGTTTGGCGGCGATCCTGAATATCCCGTAGCTGTCGCTCAATGTCGGTCAGGCGGCCATCGATGACACTCATCTTGTCAATCATCTCCGCCAACTGCGACTTGAGATCAGCTTGATATCGAACGTTGGCTTCAATCGTCAGTTTATAGAGAGAATCGAGACGGCCCATGTTTTCCTGTGTCTGCGAGGACGACTTATAGAGGTAGTCGAGTTGACTCTGCATGGTCTCGATTTCGCTGCGCGAGGCACAGCTGACCAAGAGCAACGCCAGCCCCGCAATGCCCAGTATCCGTACTGCTTTCATTGACCTTCCTGTCGCAATGCAAAAAGGGCGGTCGAAACCGCCCTTGAATGCTGGTTACTTTGTTACGAACTCGGCTCTTCGATTTTTCGCCCAAGCGTCTTCGTTTGAACCAAAGGCCGCCGGACGTTCCTTGCCGTAGCTGATGATCGATATGCGGTCTCTCGAAATTCCGAGGCTGACCAGATAGTCCATCGCTGAACGGGCGCGCTTTTCACCCAACGCAAGATTATATTCCACCGTGCCGCGTTCATCGCAATGGCCTTCGATCTGGATGCGAGTGTCGCTTCTCGCATTCATGACTTCATAGTTGTTCTTCAATCCCGATCTGGCGTCATCACGAAGATTGTATTGATCGAAATCGAAATAGATGGTTACGAAGTCAAGCGGAGTGCTTGTATCTACCTGTTCGCCTTGGTCAGTATTCCCTTGGTCGCCGGTGTCACCGCTCGTTGTTTCGGTAGAGCGATCTCCCATTTCGGGTTCGACGGCCGGCTTCTTGCCACAACCAGAAACCAAAATCGCAAAGGTAAGCAAAGTTAAAAGAACGAGATATTTCTTCATCGCGTTTCCTCCGTGTTTTATAGATTGTCCATTCAAATTACACAATAAAGCACTCGTGCGTTCCCACGATTGTGCATTCAAAGATTCTCCACTTAATTATATACGCAGTTCAACACTTTTGTCAATTGAAACAGACGAAAATGCGCTCTCCGCTAAGGAATATACGGCTGCCAGGCCGGATTCGATGATTGTCCATCATTGGTGATCTTCTTGATCTTTTGGCTGAACCGGTCCATAATATATAGATCACTCTTTTTACCCTGATATTTGCAGTAAACCAAATGCCAGCCGTCCGGCGACCAATGGGGGTTCTCGTTTGAGCCGGTCTGGTCGAGCTTCTGGAAGTTCTGTCCGGTAACGTCTATCGTACAAACCCGGAATCTACCGTCATCTCCGCGCGAGACAAACACCATGACGTCGCCCTTGGGTGAGAACCTTGGGGAGTCGTTGTACTTGCCCTCGTAGGTCAACCGAGTCACCCCGAATCCTTCGGAATCCATGACGAATATTTGGGGCTGTCCGGCGCGATCCGATGAAAAGGCAATTTCCCGCCCGGTTGGCGACCAGGTGCCGGAAACCTCTATGGACGGCAACTGCGTGAGGCGTCGTTTGATCTTGCCTTTGCGGTCGACGACATAGAGTTCAGAATTGCCGTCTTTGGACAGTGTAATGACGACTTCCTTGTTGTCCGGTGATACCTCGGCGGCATTGTTTGAGCCGGCGTAGGTCGAGATCGGCTGTGACTTGCCAGTGCGGATATCGCGTTCCCAGACCTCCATGCGGCCGGTCCGGTAGGTCGTGAACAGCAGTTTTTCTTCCTTGCGATCCCAGGCCGGCGAGAGATTCAAAGTTTTGTCGGCGGTAATTTGTATCGGGTTGGCGCCGTCATAGTCGCAAAGATACAGTTCCTTGTGACCAGTCTCCGAAGAGACGTAGGCGATTCTTGTAGTAAAGAAACCCTTTTCGGCGGCAATGTGCTCAACTGCCGCGTCGGAAATCATATGCGCCAGCCGGCGATGATTGGCGACTGTTGTCGACAGCTTTTTCGAGGTCAACTCTTGAATCCGGGGACTAAGCTCATTAATACGATACGTTACCTTAACTTCGCCGCCAACTAACTCGATGTCGCCCTCAATCAGGTAGTCGGCGCCCATCCGCTGCCAGACATCCGGAGTGATATCTTTGATTTCCCAGACGTCGAGATAGAATTGGCTCTTGGGGATTGTGTCGAAGAAGATGTGGAAGTCGAGATCATCAGTTACAATCTTTTGCATTGCCTTTGCGAGCGAATCCGTACTCAACGAGAGCTGGCCCATAACCTTGAAATCACCGATTGCGACTTTGTACGGCTTCCAGTTCCCGGTGCGGATCTTCTGCGCCAGATCGAGAGTCTGTGCGTTTGCAGGTTCGAACGTCGTTACGAAGCCGATCATCGCCGACAAAATGACTGCCGTAATGCAATAAACGATGCTTCGCTTCATTATGTTATTTGCCAATCATGTTCTCTCTTTCCCTTACATCCCCGGAACGTACTCAAAGTCGAGATGCAGGCCAATGTATTGATAGTTGAAACTTGCGGGAAATGCTGGGAATTGCCCCGCGCGTTTTATTGCCAGTACGCAACCCTGATCGAAGGCGGTCATGCCCGATGATTTCTCGATGATCGGTTCACCGACGACATAGCCGTATCGGTCAATTTGGAAATACACCGTGCACGTAATCGGATTAACATCTGTTACGACATTGCGCCAATTGCGCTCGATGACTTTGAGCACCATACCAATATTGTAAGGTAGATTGCCGCTGCCCGGACCAGCCCCTGTGCCGGCGCCGGTTCCGCCGACCTTCTCGTTGACTTCAATTCCGCCGTCGCTATTGACTTTTGGTGAATTGTCTTTGCTCTCTGACTTTGATTCCGACTCTTCGTCGTTCGTGCTGCGCTTTGACTCTTCCTTCTTTTTTTCCGGCTCTTTCTTCTTGGGCTTTTCTTTTGGCTTTTCGACTGGTGCTGCTTTCTTTTCCGGTTCCTTTATCTTTGGCGTGTCGTCGACTTCGTCTGGGGTCTTGCCGGATTTTGGCGGTGCAATATTAGCGGGCTCGGGATCGGAGCGTTTCGCACCGCCGCCCATTTCTTCAAAAGTCTTGACGATGATGATCTCCGGCTTCGGACGCAACATCGCAGAGATCGGATTGATTACCGCAATTATCGCGATCAGCGTCAGGTGAGCGACCAGCGATATGATCAAGTCCTTCTTCAACATGTTATCTTGCCGTGACTCCCCGTAGTCTTACTTGGAGCGTTTCGGTTTGAGGTCGCCTTCGGGTAGTTTAGTGACTAGTCCGACTTCGGCGATGCCTGCAGCCTTGATATAGCCCATCACCATGATGACATTGCCATGAGTGACTGACTTGTCCGCCCGTAAAAAGACAGCTTTCTCTTCGGCGCTGGCGTATGCCTCTTTGATCCGCGCTTCAAATTGCGCCGGTTCGACGACGCGATCGTCTATGTAGTATACGCCGCGTTCATCAATTGTGACAACCACGCCTTCCGAGAGTGTGGCGTCGGCGACCTTGGTTTGCGGCAGATCGACATTGATGCCAGACTGCATGAGCGGGGCGCTGATCATAAAGACGATCAAGATCACCAA